>CAZMFH010000181.1:0-5223 GCA_964565485.1 uncultured Verrucomicrobiota bacterium
TTTATGACCACGCGCAAACAGTTTGCGCACAAAATGCCCGGCCGGATTGTCGGCGCGACGCATGATAAAGCCCTCCGGCGCGGTTTTGTGCTGACCCTCCAGGCGCGTGAACAACATATCAGACGCGAACGCGCCACTTCCAATATCTGCACGGCGGAAGCGCTTTGCGCGCTGCGCGCCTTGATTTATCTCAGTTTGATGGGCAAAAAAGGGCTTGTGGAAGTGGCGGAAATTTGCGCTTCGAATGCCTCGTATGCCTGGCGGAAGTTGACGGCCATTCCGGGGGTGCGCGCCACTTTTCCGCGCTTTTTCTTTAATGAATTTGCGCTAACTTTGCCGGCGCCGGCGGCTGATGTCGTCAGCGCCTTGCTTGACAAGGGATTTGCCGCCGGTTTTCCGGCTGCGCGTTATTACAAAAATATGGAATCCGTTTTGTTGCTGGCTTTTACCGAACAGCGGACCAAGGAGGAAATAGATTGTCTGGCGGCCGCTTTGGAGGCGGCTGTCCGGGATCGGCGCCATTGATCAAAATGGCTTTGATGAACCATGCTTGCGTAAGCGGCAAGACTGGTTTGCGAGAAAAAGGTGGCGATGAAATTAATTTATGAAAAAAGCGTGCCTGGTCGGCGCGCTGTCCGGGCGCCGTCTTGCACGGTGCCGGGCAGCGAATTGATTCAGTCAAAATTACTGCGGGATCAGCCGGCGGAATTGCCGGAGCTTTCCGAGCTTGATGTGGTGCGTCATTTTACCAATCTCTCGCGGCTTAATTTCGCGGTGGATACGCAATTTTATCCGTTGGGTTCCTGCACCATGAAGTATAACCCCAAAGCCTGCGAAGCGGCGGCCAATCTGCCCGGATTCACCGGTTTGCATCCGCTTTGGCCGCAATTGCGGCGCGGCGGCCAGTTGACGCAGGGCGCTTTGCGCATGCTCTATGAAACCGAACGGCTGCTGGCCGAATTGACCGGCATGGCGGAGTTTACCTTGCAGCCCATGGCCGGCGCGCATGGCGAACTGACTGGCGCCATGATTATGGCCGCCTATCATCGCGACCGCGGGCAACAAGAGAAAAAAAATATTTTAATTCCCGATTCGGCGCACGGCACCAATCCGGCCAGCGCGGCTTTGGCCGGGTTTAAGGTGCTAACCGTGCCTTCCGGCGCGCGCGGCACGGTTGATGTCGGGCAATTGCGAAAAATGATCAATCCGCAAACTGCCGGCATGATGATGACCAACCCGAATACGCTTGGTCTCTTCGAAAAGGAGGCGCGCCAAATTGCCGATCTGATCCATGCCGTGGATGGTTTGCTCTATTATGACGGCGCCAATTTCAATGCCATTCTTGGGCGTTGCAAGCCGGCGGATATGGGTTTTGATGTCTGCCATCTTAATCCGCATAAATCCTTTGCGTCGCCGCATGGCGGCGGCGGACCCGGCGCCGGGCCGGTCGGAGTGGTCGAACGTCTGCGTCCGTTTTTGCCCATTTCGCGGGTGATCAAAAATAAAGACGGAGTTTACAGCCTGGATTATGATTATCCGAAGAGCATTGGTTATGTGGCGCCTTTTTACGGCAACTTCGGCGTGTTGGCGCGCACGTATGCCTATCTGCTTATGCTCGGACGCGATGGTTTGCGCGCTGTTTCCGATCGCGCCGTGCTGAACGCCAATTATATCCTGCAAAGCTTGAAGGATTTGTTCCCGGCGCCCGCCGAACGCTGCATGCACGAATGTGTTTTGAGCGCCAGTCCTTTTGCGGCCGGCGGGGTGCGCGCGATGGATTTTGCCAAGGGTTTGATTGATCGTGGCATTCATCCGCCAACAGTCTATTTCCCGCTCATTGTGCCGGAAGCCATGATGGTCGAGCCGACGGAAACGGAATCACGCGAGACGCTCGACGCTTTTATTCAAGCCATGCGTGAATTGGCGCAGTTGGCCGGCGTCAAGCCGGAGGATCTCCATGCGGCGCCCAAATCAACCGCTGTCGGAAGGCTTGATGAAGTTGCCGCCGCGCGCAATATGGACCTGGTTTTTGAGCAAGCATGAGAAAGTTGTGGGAAAGACGCGCTCCCCGGGTTGCCCTCGTATTGGGCAGCGGCGCTGCGCGCGGTTGGGCGCATATCGGCGTGGTGCAGGAATTGCTGGCGGCAGGCTGCCGGATTGATATGGTTGCCGGCGCCAGTATGGGCGCCTTGGTCGGCGCGGTTTTCGCCGCCGGACGGATGGAGGGGCTGCGCGATCTGGCTTGCCGTCTGGATTGGCGGCAGATGATTTCCTATTTCATTGAATTGAACTTTCCGCGTTCCGGACTGATTGACGGACGCAAGGTGGTTGAATTCACGCGGCGTTATGTGAAGTTTGCGCGGATTGAAGAACTGCCGCTCCCTTTTCGCGCGGTGGCAACCGATATCATCTCCGGCTCGGAATTTGTTTTTGAACGCGGCGATGTGGTTGAGGCTGTGCGCGCCAGTATTGCCATTCCGGCCATGTTTACCCCCGTCTGTCTGGACGGCAAAATTCTGGCTGACGGCGGCTTGGTCAATCCTGTGCCGGTTAGCGTGGCGCGCGCGATGGGCGCCGATTTTGTGATTGCGGTTGATGTTAATCATTATTTTTCCGCCGCAACTGCCGCCCCGCCTTTGCCGGGAGCGCAAGCATGCAAACGGCGGATGGCGGGCGCGGAACTGGATTTGCTTGCGGAAATTGTAAGCCAGGTTAAAAAACGCCTCGCCGGAGCGGATACTGCGTTGGGGCGCACGATCAATCGCTGGACAAAAGCCGCCGCTGTGCCCGGAATTTTCGATGTGCTCGGCAATTCCATTCGCATCATGGAAGCGCGCATTACCGAGGCGGAGTTGCGCGCCAATCCGCCGGAATTGTTGATTCGTCCGCAATTGGGCGGGATCAGTTTCATGGACTTTCATCGCGCTGCGGAAATAATCCGGGCCGGACGTCAGGCCACGCGGGAGCTTTTAAATCAAAAAAGCCTGCCGGATGGTGTTTGCCGGGCCGGATAGTGTTATTTGCGGATGTCGCACGGCGCGCAGCCGAAATGTTTGCGAAAGACTTTTGAAAAGTAATTTTCATTGTCATAACCAACGGCATAGGCGGCTTCGGCGACGTTATGCCGTCCGGCTTCCAGAAGCGCGCGCGCTTGCTGCATACGCAATGCTGTTAGGCAGGCGAATAACGAGAAATCGTTTTCGCGGCTGAAGACATGCGAGAGGTAAAACGGACTGACCCCCAAAGCGCAGGCGATTTTTTCGAGCGAAATCGGTTCGGCATAATGCGCGTTCAGATATTGGCGGGCGCGCAGCATTAAATTCCGGCGATGGCGTTGACCGTAGTCACGCATGGTGTTTGTGCGTTGGGCATGCTTTTTGTGCAACGCCGTTTGCAGGATCAGGAGCAGTACCGAATGGACATGCGCGCGCGCCAGGAGCAGGTCGGCTTCCAGGTTGCAATTGCGGATGTTTTGCAGATGATCAAATTGCCGCGCCAGTTCGGCGGTAATCGGTTTGCAGAGCGCCGTCAGTTTTGCCGGGCTGATTTGTTCTAAAAACTCGCGTTCTGCCGGCCAATTCAGGAAAATCATGAAAACTTGCAATCCTGAAGATGTGTCGAACCGGTCGCAATGCATCGTGCCGGATGGAATAAACAGGGTGTCTCCGGAACGGCCGGTGATTTTTTTGTTTTGCATTTCCACGCATACTTCCCCCTGGATAACATGGATTAGTTCGCTGGCGCCGGATTTATGGAAACGCTGCGACCAGACGGGATCCATGATCATGAGCCCCATGGACCTGATATCCGGGAGCAGCGCGAATTTCCGGGAAATTTTGTTTTTGCGTATGTTGGCCATTTCTTTTGCCTGAACCGGTTTAAAAACTATTTATTGCGGCCGTTTGTCGCATGGCGCAACGAGTTCCAGATAATCGCCGCGCTTGACCTGGCCGGAAAGAATCGCGCCTTCCGCCGATAACGGATAAATGTTTTCCACGCGGAATTGTCCGGTGATTTCGCCCGGAATATGCGCGATGGTGTTGCCGGTGGTTGGATCGGTGACCGCGCGTGCGGCGGAACGCACATTGAAGACGGCATTGCTTGGAATGGCGTAATTTGCGCCACCATTGATGATGGCGCGTGTTCCGGATGTTTCCGCAATGCGCGGCTGCCATTTGGTGATTGGAATTTGGCTGATGATCTGTTTGACGGCGTTCCGGAGCGCTGCCTGGGTGGCCTTGCCGATCGGGGTCCGGAAAAATGTTTCGCCGCCAAACGAGACATCCTTGTAGTTGAAACGCGCCCATTTGAATGAGGCATAAGCACGCCCTTCCGCCGGAACGGAACAGAGAATTTCGCCGGTTTCCACATCAATGATCGTCAGATTGATCATGACCAGGGCGCTTGACCCGAAAATACCGGCTTCCGCTTTGGAGGAACGGAACCAGCCTGTGGCATTGCCGGTTTGCGTAAAATCGCTGATCACGCCGCGGATCAGATAACGCGCATGTTTCAAGCGTCCGCGGTCGGCGCTGTCTTCTTTGCGGAAAAGTTTGTTGTCCTGCAGCTTTAGTTCGCCAACCACATCGTTTAAGTGCTGGCGGTCAACAACGGTTGCGCGTCCGGTTTGGAGCAATTCGGCAACAAGCAGGTCCGGAATGCCGCGACCCAACTCCCATTGTCCCGAAAAACCAGCTTCATTTTTAAACCGGCTGACGCCGATAATTGGTTTGACGGCGTCCTTGGGCAGCGGCGGATAGAGCATCGTCATGCAACCTTGCAGTCCCAGGAGCATGGCCGCAATCAGGCCGCATGGCGGAAGATCAAAACAGGCGCGAAAATTCATGGCATTCCCCATGCCGCGCATCAAGGAGCTGATGGTCAACCGGGATCGTAAATCAGTTCCCAGCCTGTGCGGCGGGAGCGGACGGATTGACCGGTGGCTTGGCGGTTTTTTGAGCCGCCGCGCGCGCCGCAACTTTTTTGCGCGCAATCCATCGCTTGCGTCGCGATCGCTTAATTCGTATTCTTAATTGTTGTCCCATAAGTGGCGTGTAATTTGCATTTTTTTGTGGAGACGTCAAGTTTATTTTTTTGATCGGCGCGTTGTGCGCAGGACTGCGTCATTCACGGCGGCTCGCCCGGAGGTCTCGCCCCACCAAAGATAAATTTGGCCGCAATGGCGGAGCGAGGCGTCCCGGCCGAGCCGTCTTTTCCGAACAT
>CAZMFH010000182.1:0-5198 GCA_964565485.1 uncultured Verrucomicrobiota bacterium
CGATTGCGCCACGGATTCGGATGGTTGTGTTGGCGGCTTTATTGCGCGCCGGCATGGGGTTGGCCTATAAGGCCGGATTGCTTAATGGCGCGGAAGAGTCCGGTATGTTGGCGCTCAACGGTTATGTTTGGGTTGCCGGCGGTATTGTTTTTTATGTCGCCGGGCGTCGGCGGAAAGTTTCTTGGCGCGCCGTTTGGGGCTATGGCGGATTTTCCGGTGTGCTGGTTTCCGGTATTGTGTTTTTTATGCTTTTGGCCCTGCGGTATGGCGATGCCAGTTTTGTTTTGCCGATTACGCAGATGAGTTTTGTTTTGACCGCGCTGCTGGGCGTGATTTGGATGAAAGAATCCTTGACCTGGAGCAAGCTGGCGGGGATACTGCTTGGCATTTCCTGTATATGGCTTATGGGGGTTAAGCACTAATGAATCGCGGAAACGGCGTGGAGCAGGCTTTATTTAAGATCGGGTTGCATGTCCGGGCTGCCAGAAAAAAACAAAATCTGTCTTTATCCGATCTCGCGCGGCGCGCCGGTCTTTCAAAGGGCTTGCTTTCCAAGATCGAAAATTATCGCGCCCTGCCTTCTCTGCCGGTTTTGGCCGTAATTGCGCGGAGTTTGCGCCTTGATTTGGAGGATCTGGTGCAGGGGGTGTGTCGGGAACCGCCGGCGTTTTGTTGTTTAGTCAAGGCCGGCGAACGCAAGGCGTGTGTTCGGGAAAAAGCGCGCGGCTTTCAGTATGCGGCGCTGGTGTCGCGTTTGTCCGCTGAAGTGGGGTTTGAGTCATTTGTATTGAAACTTGCGCCGGGCGCGCAGCGCCGGCCGGTAACAACGGATGGTGATGAGTTTCTTTTTATGCTCAAAGGCCGGATTGAATTTATGCTTGGCCGTCGGAAAATAAACCTTGCTGCCGGAGATGCCTTTTATTTTGACGGACGTGTGGCGCATGTGCCTGTCAACCGATCCGGAACTGAGGCGGAATTACTGGTTGTTTGTCTGTTGCGCAATAATAATGCTTGAGGATGCGGAGCAATGCGTGGTTGGCGGCTATTTGCGGCGTTTTTTTTCTCCGGCCTGGTTTTGAATGGCTGTGCGCCTTCGCATCGGCCTGACGATGGTCCACGCATAGTTTCGCTGGCGCCCAATTTGACCGAAATAGTTTTTGCTGTTGGGGCTGGGGATTTGCTTGTCGGCCGCACGAGCGCGTGTGACTATCCGGCCGGGGTGGTTGACCATATTCCGATTGTCGGCGGGTTTGGCGCGCCGGCGCTTGATCGTTTGCTGCAGACGCATCCAACGCTTGTGCTGGATGTCGCGCTGGAAGATGAGGCGGTGGGAAAATTGATGGATCGGCTCGGCATTCGGCGTGTACGTGTGCCCTGTGCGACGGTGGACGATATTCCGCGCGCTGTTTTGCAAGTGGGCCAATTGGCGGGCCGTCATGCGCAGGCGTGCGCGCTGGCGGAGGAGCTTGATCGGCGCTTAAAGGATTTGCGCGCGCAGGCCGCCACGCGCGCGATTGATGCGGCTCCGGCTGTTTTTGCCGAAATTTGGAGTGATCCCTTGATGACGGTGGGGCGCAAATCTTTTATTGCCGAACTGATCAGGCTGGCCGGCGGGCGCAATATTGGCGATGAAATTGCCGAGCGCGATTATTTTCCGATTTCCGGTGAATGGGTTATCAAACGCGATCCGGAGATTGTGCTTTGTCTTTACATGACGCCGCACATGGGCGCTTGCGAGCGTTTGGCCGCGCGTCCGGGCTGGCAGGTTATGCGGGCGCTTCGGGCCAACCGTGTTTATGGCGGATTCGACAATAATTTGATTTTGCGTCCCGGTCCGCGTGTTTTAGAGGGCATTGCCGCTTTGCGTCAATGTATTAATAACGTGGGGGTTGATTGATGCGTTCGGCAAAAAACATACCGGCGGTTTCCGGGGTATTCCGGCGCGGACGGATTGGCTGGCTGCTGGGATTGATGCTGCTGTTTGTTTTGGTTTGCGTTTTTGTCGGCGCGGCAGATTTAAGCCTGGCAGATTGGCGGACTGAGATTGGCCGCGCCATTTTCAAGCTGCGGCTGATGCGGCTTGTTACGGCTTTTATTGTTGGCGCGGCATTGGCCTGTTCCGGAACGGTTTTGCAGGCGCTTTTACGCAATCCGCTGGCTGATCCCTATGTTCTGGGCGTCAGCGGCGGGGCCGCATTGGGCGCGGCTTTGGCGATTGTGATGGGGGCGGCCGGCGCCTGGCTGCTGGCTGCCAGCGCTTTTGGCGCGGCTGTCCTGGCGCTCCTGGTTGTTTGTCTGCTGGCTTTCCAAAAGGGCGGAACTTCAGTTTATTCTTTGCTTTTAAGCGGCGTGATTGTCAGCGCGATTTGTTCGAGTTTGCTGATGCTGATTGTGTCGCTGGCGCCGGTTGAGGGGTTGCATACGATTACCTGGTGGATGCTCGGCAATCTGCAGGGTGGCTCTGCGGCGCTGGTGATGATTGCCTGTTGCTTGACCTTCGGCGGAACACTTGGCGTCTGGCTCTTGGCGCGTGATTTGAATGCCATGACCTTGGGACGCGACATGGCGCATCATCTCGGTGTTCGCACAAACAGGGTCGTGTTGATTGGATTGGGCTTGGCAACACTTTTGACTGCGGCTGCCGTTGCCCTGGCGGGCTTGATCGGATTTGTCGGGTTGATTGTGCCGCATGTCATGCGCGGTGTCGTCGGTTCGGATCATCGGCGCTTGATTGTAGCCTCCGCTGTGGGGGGCGGTTTGTTTCTCGTGTTTTGCGATACTCTGGCGCGTACGCTTGCTGCTCCGATCGAAATACCGGTTGGTGTTTTAACGGCGCTGGCCGGCGGACCTTTTTTTCTCATCCTACTGCGGCGGCGTCGACACGGGTGGCTTGAATGAAAACAGCGTTTGCATTTGAGAAAATAACCGCCGGCTATCGCGGTGTGCCGGTCTTGAATGAATTGTCTTTTTCCGTTCAGGAAGGCGAGATGCTGGCGTTGATTGGTCCGAACGGGGCGGGCAAATCAACATTTCTGCGTGTTTTGAGCGGTCTTTTGCCGCCGCATGCGGGGCGCGTCTTTCTTCTGGGGCGGGATGCGCGCGCTTTGCGCGCTCTGGAACGTTCGCGTTTGCTGGCGGTGGTGCCGCAGGAGCTTTCGATTGCCGTAACGTATAGTGTGGAAGAATTGGTGATGATGGGGCGTTCAGCGCTTTTGAGCCCCTGGGAACGCCCATCGGATGCTGACTGGCAGGTTGTTGAACGCGCTTTGGTTTATGCTGATTTGAGCGATTTGCGCGGACGTTCGCTTGATGCGTTAAGCGGCGGCGAGAAGCAGCGCGCTGTTTTGGCAATGGCGTTGGCCCAGGAACCGCGTATCATTGTCATGGATGAGCCGACCACACATCTTGATTTGAACCATGCGCTTGAATTGATGCAACTGATTGAGCGTCTCAATCGCGAGAGTGGCGTCACGGTTTTGATGACCAGCCATGACTTGAATCTGGCGGCTGAATTTTGCCGGCGTCTGGCGCTGATGGATCATGGCCGGATTGTGGCGGATGGTTCGGGCGAGGATGTTTTGCGTGAGGATGTTTTGCGCGAGGTGTATAATTGCGAAGTGCGGGTGCGCCGCGATGAAGGCGCTGCGGCGCCCTTGGTTTTGCCGGCGCGGCGTATGGTTGCGCCGCTTGTTGCGCGGGGCATGCGTGTCCATGTGATTGCCGGCGGCGGTTGTGGCGCGGAGGCGCTGCGCGGCCTGGCGCTGGCCGGGTTTCGGGTAAGTTGCGGGGTGTTGAACGAACGCGACAGCGATGCGCAGACCGCAGCCGCGCTTGGTCTGGATGTGGCGCTCGAAAAGCCTTTTTCGCCGATTGGCGGCGCGGCGTTGGAGCAGGCCGCCGGAATGGCCGATCAGGCGCAAGCGGTGATTGTTTGCGAGGTTCCGTTCGGCGCCGGCAATGTCGGCAATCTCGATTTGGCCGAAAGGCGGTTGCGCGGCGGCGCGCCGGTTTTCATTCATGATCGTGGGTTGGAGACGCGCGACTATACCGGCGATGGCCGGGCTGTTTTGCGCATACGCCGGATGTTGGCTGGTGGCGCTAGACCATGGCGGGTGGTCAATCAATTACTGGCGGAATTATCCGCTTGCAGCCGTTAAAGTATCGTGCGGAGTGGAGATATGGACGATGTAGAACAGGTTCAGATCAATGGAAGGGATATGGGAAGGCAGCCATTGTTCGCGCACGTTGTCAAAATAATATTTGATCAATGCGGTAAGGTTATTGATGGGATTGATATGCTCGCGCGCCATCCAGTAATCATATTCTAATCCGGCTTTGATGAATTTTTTACGGGAGATGGTGTGTCTTCCCAGACGCCAGAGTAGTCCCGGGTCGCATGGCAGAACGAGTGAGAGCACACCGCCGGGCTTCAGGACGCGCGCCCATTCCCTTAAAACTTTGTGCGGTTGCTCGAGATGCTCAAGCACATGCGTGGCGATAAGCCGGTCAAACGAGGCGTCCGCAAAATCCAGCCTGGTTGCGTCAGCTCGGGCCAGACGCAGTTTGCCGCTTGTCCGGATGTCAGATGGAAGGGCGATCTTTTCTATGAGCGGCTGATGATAGTCCGTGAGCCAGTATTCGTCATATGCATGGCGGATGAAACGCAGATGCATGCCGGTTCCGGCGCCGACTTCGATTACTTTGGCGAAGCGTGTTTCCGGGCCAAATCTGCTTTCCAGCCAGGAATGGCTTTTAGTGAGGAAATAGCCGGTTAGGCCGCGGTCATAATTTAGTTTCTGGTAAAGATCCGCCCATTGTCTGATGTAAGCTTCGTGATTAGGGTCAGGTTTCATAAATTTGCCAAATCTGCATGTTGAAAACAAAGCCTGGATTGCTCATGATTTGGCCAGTATACAGGATACATGCTTGTGAATACAGGTTTTTTTACTATGGCGTAAGGCGGGTAAGGTTCAAGTAACGCAGCATTTTAATTCATGAATTTTGTGCGAACCTTGGCGTTTGTGTGATTGCCTGCAATAGAACCTTGTCAGGTTCTGAGCCGAAAAAGGTTGACAAGATAAAATTTTATAGATATATTTTTATAGATAAGTATTTATCTGTAAAAGAAAGGGGGCGATGGTTGTGCATGAAAGGGCAAAAATTTTCGCGCGATCTATTCCGGAGCCGGTTTTGCGCCG
>CAZMFH010000183.1:0-2902 GCA_964565485.1 uncultured Verrucomicrobiota bacterium
CCAGCCCAACCTGAAGTCGAGCCGCCTCTTTCACACCCAACAAGTTAATCACAATAAAAAATGATCCGAAAATAAAACCGCTTATCCGCATATCTACCGGAACAACCAACCTGATCAAGGCGCCGATTCCGATCAGCGCAAACGCGCTCTTGAGCGAAAAGGAAACCCAGTTCAGAATGGCCGCAATCGTGCCAAACGCCGGACCGACACTGCGGGTAATGAAAAAATAATCGCTGCCCGCCTTGGGCATGGCCGTGGCAAGTTCAGCCGTGCTTAAAACTCCCGTTGCCGCCAGACAGCCGGCAAGCAGATAAGACAAAACAACCGCGGGCCCGACTTTGGCATAGGCCAAACCAGGCAAAATAAAAATACCGGAACTGATCATCGCCCCGGCAGCAATGCAAAAAACATCTATTAACCCCAGATTTTTACGCAATTGCAAAGTTGTACTCCCGGCAGGAATCTGTTTTATCCAACAAATATAACCATGTTGACTGTAATGGCGCCCCTCAACACACAAACAACATATAAAACGACCCTTTAAAAAGCAAGCGGATTGCCCAACGCCATGCTTCCAAAACATGGGCAATCATCATTTGGGCAGGCAAGACAGCGGTGCGAGGCATTGGCCATCAGCAGCAATCAGCGCCTCAAGCTTATCGCAAAATCCGGGGAGCGCCGGCGGCAGGCGGCCTTCAACCAAGAAGCCAAGTTCCGGATACACCGCGCCCCAGACATGCGCCAATGGCCCGGTCAATGCCTCTTTGATGGTTTTCGGCGCCTCCCAACGTTTTGCGACAGCCTTGGCTCTGGCCATCAAACATACAGCCTCCACCAAAGCAATATTTGCTTCTTCAGCCAATTCCGCCTGCGCCAAAGCGCGCGTTATCTTGATTTTACGCGCAGCATTCCTGTAAAGATCAGCCATCAGAGATTGCTCTTGCGGTGTAAGCGGTTTTACAGTTTCCGCCTTGACGGGGAAGAGATGGCGTGTAGCGCGTGTGGCGGTTGCGATTACACCAAGTTCGGCCATTCGTTTTAAAGCTTCAGCCGCAGCGCGGTCAATGACCTGCAACCGCACCGGGGCAAGCGAATCAGTTTTGCCCTTGCCGAACCATTCAGCATGCAGTTCGCCAAGTCGCTCGCGCCATGATTCAGCATCACGGTCCACGACCACCATCAGCACCGAATGATTACCCTCTGCCGGAAAATGTTCTTCACAGGCAACAAGCCGCTGTTGCAGTAAAGCCGCCGCACCGCCGGCAAAACCCATGGCACGATCGGACGGCAAGGCGGCAACAGGCGGGCTTTCTGTAGAAGGGGGAACCGAAACAGCCATAATTTGTTGCAAGCGCTGCAGAAACGCCTGACGCCCACTCTTTAATTTGATTTCGGCAAAATTCCCGCGTCCATCCAATACACCATCGGCCAAACCTTTCTTTGCCGCCAAGGTTTCAAGCATACGACTTTCAATTGTGTTTTCAGCCACGAGGTTGACAATTGTAACGGATTTGGTTTGAAATTTGCGCCAAGCGCGGCCGATGCGCTGTTCCAGCTTGGCGGGATTCCAAGGCAAATCGCAATTGACCACTACAGAGGCGTTTTGCAGATTGAGCCCCACTCCGCCAGAATCGGTGCTCAGGAAAACGCGACAGGCCGGATCGCTTTTGAATGTCATAATTTCCGCCCGCCGCCGGCGCTGAGGAACAGAACCGGTGTGCCAGGCATAACCGATTTTCTCACGCTTGCATAAATCCCGCACCAGCTCCAGCATCCTTTCCCATTCCGAGAACACAATAATCTTGGTGTCGGTTTCCGCCAAACAGGAATCAAAAAGCTTGTCCAACTCCGCCAGTTTCGGGCAAACGCGGTCGGTGGGGTCGAGAATGTAATTCGTATCGCAAATCATGCGCATCATAGCCAGTTCGCGCATCAGCTTATCCTGCTCCTGCTGTGTCAACGGCCGGCGTTTGGCCGCGCTTATAAGCCGGGCCACCTGGGCTTCATGGTCGGCATAGGCTGATTGTTGACCAGAACTCATCGGCACAAAATAATTTTGATCCGTACGTCCGGGCAGCTCCGTCTCGACATCCGCCTTGCGCCGCCGCAGCATAACCGGCTTGATGCGTTGATGAAGCTTGTCCAGATTCTGATAATCCTCAGGACGGCCGCGTTCGTCAAATCGGTAAAAATCGCGATTAAAACGAAAGAGCGGTCCCAGTATGGATGGATCGAGAAAACTCGTGATGGAGTAGATTTCGTCAATCCGGTTTTCAAGAGGAGTGCCGGTCAACACAAAGGCATAGCGACTCTTCAAACGTTTCACCGCCTGAGCCGTCTTGGTGTTCCAATTTTTGATGCGCTGCGCCTCATCCAGAATCACGATGTCTGGTTTAAACCGAGCGTTGACATCCGGCACATCACGCATAACTTGCTCATAGTTGACAATGGTAAAGAATGGTGGATGCGCATAGTTTTTAAGCCTGGCATGGCGGCCACCAAAGATGATTTGAAACGGCAAATCGGTAAAACGCTGAATTTGTTCTTCCCATTCGGTCTTCAGCGAAGCCGGCGTAACCACCAGCACACGTTGCGCCCTGCCAATGCGCCGGAGCAGCGCGCAAGCAGCAATGGCCTGAATGGTTTTACCCAATCCCATTTCATCAGCCAGCAAAGCACGCTCGGTGAACGCCAAATGCAACATCCCCTCGCGTTGATAAGGAAAGAGAGGCAGTTTGGTTTCATGCTGCGGATATTCACCCGACTGGATTTTTTGTTCGTATTCCCGCCGCAGGCGTTTGCGTTCTTCCTGATGTTCAATGGTTGTCAACCAGGGCGCCACATCTTGCGACACCCGCACAAGTCCGGTATCTTTATCTTTATGCAAGGACATCAACGCCTC
>CAZMFH010000183.1:2912-5181 GCA_964565485.1 uncultured Verrucomicrobiota bacterium
TCCGGCGCACAGCGTCCCTTGCAATCGAAATAACGGCGCAGCTTGCGCGGCAGCTTATCAAAATTACGCTCCACGCGCAGCCCGCGCAGTTCCATGTCCGGCACAATATCAACACGTTCCGAATCATTGTTAAGCGCCTGACGGAAAGTCCGCGGCCCAACTGCTTCGAGATGATTCAGCACTGCTTCCACATGTTTACAGGTGCCCAAACCGTTGATGCTGAAATCCACGCAGTTGCACGAGAATTGTCGGCGGCGCAAGTCACGGATTTCAACCTGATACTCCATGCCGCTCAACGAAGTTACGTGGAAATTGGAAAAGATGGAATGGAATTTTGCCGCTGCACGAATGCGAAACGATTCGTGCCGGCCCCGCCATTTGCGACGGTTGATTTCGTCCTGATCTGTGGTGCGCCAGTCATAGGCGTTGGGCAAAGGAATTTCATGGTCGGCCGGAATCTGCTTGTTGATTTTCATGCGGGAAATGAATTCTGATGTCAAAATATGTGTTTTGATCTCACAAAAACCGGCATCCCTGATGTTTGGGCAAACCTCAGTTGCTTATAGTTACGGTTACGGCATCCATCATGATCGGGCCTTCGGGATAGTGGAGTATGCCATCCATCTGATCAACAGCAAAAACCAAGCTATACTTGCCGACCGGCAGAACAATTCCCGGCAGGATGGTAAGCGGCGCAAACACATTTACCAGCGGACCCTGATACGTCGGCTGTAAAGCGCCTATATCACCAGCCTGAACGCCGGTCCATTGGCCGGCAGCATTCATGAAGTACCATTGATCGCCACTATGCGGAAGCGCCAGCAGCCACCAATCGGCCGGGAATCCTGTATATATGCCGGAGTATATCATAATTGTAACGCTAACGGACTTGCCGCCAGATTTGCCGCCAACCGAATTATGATCAACACCTTCAGCATGAATATACGGGCCGGGAACAGCAAACACCTGCGCATCGGAAGCCGTATTGCTGACGACATCACCGGCCGGCGTTTGACCGGTAACCGAGGCTTGATTGGAAAATGAACCTTCCGCCAAATCCGCCACGGTCAACAGATACACAGCGCTAAAGGCGGTATCATTCGTTTCGCCCGGGTTGAGCGTGATTGGTCCGCCCGTAACCGGCGCTTTGGGATCGGAAACCACGATGTTGGTCAAGGCAACCTCGCCGTTATTGCTTACCTTGAACTTGTAAACAATATGCGATTCGATTACATCCGAATCAACACAAATCCTGCCGCGGAACGGGTAGTTATGAAATTCATAACCCGTATGAGTGGAAACGTTCCCTCCAAAAACCGCCTCACCTTCCACAGCGCCACCGGCCAGAATGGCCGATGCATGGGGCGCCAGAACGGATCCTTCATGCGTAAAACCGGCAACAAGCATCTGGGTGGCATTAACGTAATTGAACAGCACAAATTCACGTTCCACGCCGGTGAGCGCCATTGCGCTTTGCAGATACTGTATCTCGGTTCCTTTAATATTTACAAGCACTGTCGCGCCGGATGGCGCCACAATGTCAATTCTACTATTGGCAACGACGCCAGACTGCGTAACATTGAAAACGTTTAACTCAGGATCGTCGCCGATCAGGCAGGCATGGTGCGGTGAAACAGCATCCTTCATGACCACTCCACGGTCAGGCAATGCTCCCAACTGAATGCTGCGGGCAATCATGCGGGCATGCAGTTCGGCAAAGCTCAACCCGCCTCCCGCGTCAGGCACGTTGCCGTTTTCATCAAACGTAACCGGGCTGACGTGGCGCACGATGTTTTCATTCTGCATATGACGCACCGGCCCGTAACGGGTGCCGCCATGGACAATGTTGCCGTTGACGCCCCAAATACCGTCGTACAGATCGCCGCCCACAATCAGCATATCAACAGCATCCCCGTAGTTTGTTGGAATTGGTTCGCCGTAATGGGCTATGCCCACGCTGTAACCGCCAATGAACCGCGCTGTTCCGCCAACACCCAGACGGTTTTCGGTGTCGCCTCCGCTTGTGGTCAAATCGCCGATAACAAGCGCATTGAACACGCCCGCCGGTCCAAACACGTTACATTCGCGAATCGCATGCGAAATGGTTGTTCCGGTCTTTTCAAGCGCAATGGCCGAAACAGGCGCAATGCTTCCACACGTCGGGCCGGTTACAATGCCAGGTAGAACATACCAGGCCGCCTTGATTGCATACTGGATATCACCGGTCGGATATTTTTTATCCAACGTGAAATAATAATAGCGGGTTTCT
>CAZMFH010000184.1:0-2836 GCA_964565485.1 uncultured Verrucomicrobiota bacterium
TGATCTGGATGCCATTGGCCTGACCCAAATGGCTTGCAGCATAACTGCCGGATTTGATGCTGCCGGCCAGCCGATCGCGCAGCCGACGGCCATCGCCATCGGAGTCGGCGCCAATCCGGCCGCTGTCGAAAAGGAGCGGGAAATCAGCCGTTTCTATCAAAAAATAGATGCCGGCGCAGAATTCGCGTTTACACAGCCGGTTTTTGATGTTGAAGCGCTCCTGCGTTTTATTGAACGGGCGAAAAAACATCCCCGCCCGATCCCGATCATCGCCGGCATTTATCCGTTATTCTCACTTAAAAACGCGGAATTCATGAACAACCACGTTCCCGGGATAAGCGTTCCGGCCAAGATCATGCAACGTCTGAGCCAATGCCGGACGCGGGAAGACGGATTCAAAACCGGCATTGAAATCGCGCGCGCCATTCGGGAACAAGCTGCCGATGCTACAGACGGGTTCCAGGTTTCCGCGCCATTAGGCAAGGTTGATCTGGCGCTGGCCGTTCTCGCATCCTGATCAGGCCAGTAACCGCAAACTGATCCCCATCACCGCCATTCCGGCAACAAGCCCATAGATGCAAAGATGATGCTCGCCATATTTTTCCGCGGTGGGCAGCAACTGATCGAGCGCGATAAAAACCATAATACCCGCCACCATGGCAAATAAGGCGCCAAAGACAACATCATTCAGAATCGGCAGCAAAAGAAAGTAACCCACCAGCGCGCCAGCCGGCTCGGCCAAACCGGAAAGGAAGGAATAAAGAAACGCGCGCCGACGGCTGCCTGTGGCGTAATAAACAGGAATGGAAACAGCAATGCCTTCAGGAATATTGTGCAGGGCAATGGCCACGGCAATTGGAATTCCCATCAAAGGCTCGCGCAAGGCAACCATGAAAGTGGCCAACCCTTCCGGGAAATTATGAATGGAAATCGCCAAGGCCACCAATAGACCGGTACGCAACATGCGCGCATGCGCCCTGCCCATTCCATGCTCGTGGCGCTTCGGCGCGCGCATTTCCTCAACTTCATGCGATTCATGCGGATTTTCATGCTCCGGAATAAGTTTGTCAATCAGCGCAATAAAGGCTATTCCGCCGAAAAACGAGGCCAATGCCACCCAGGCGCCTGTCTTGCCGCCCATGGCATGTTCGAGTATGCGCTGACCTTCCGGCAGAATTTCAAGCATGGAACCAAAGAGAACGACCCCGGCGGCAAACCACATGCCCAAAGCCAAAAAGCGATGATTGGTGTGACGCGCAAAAAACGCCAGCAAACTGCCAATCCCGGTGCTGAGCCCGGCCAGGATTGTCAAGCCAAATGCAAAAACAAAAGCATGATCAAACACAAGATGGCGCATCCTTTTTTATAACGGACCAAATGGAATTGTGTGATAACCGCCGCTGGAAAGCTTGACCTGCCAATACCCATCGGCGATATGGCAAACCGCCGGATCGGCCTTGCCGTCACCATCAAAATCAGCCGCAAACGCGGTAAAAGACACACCGCCCAGGAAACCAGCTTTTGAGATCTCGTGATAGCCCATTGTTGAGAGTTTGAATTTCCAAGTTTCCCCGGCCGCATGATAAACCGCCGGATCGGCCTTGCCGTCACCATCAAAATCAGCCGCAAACGCCGTCCACCCGGGGCCGCCCAGAAAATGCGGCAAGTTATGTGTTACATAACCACCGCTGGAAAGTTTGATTTGCCATGCGCCATTGGCATCGGCATTATATACAACCGGATCGGCCTTGCCGTCACCATCAAAATCAGCCGCAAACGCCATCCACCCGGGGCCGCCCAGAAAATGCGGCAAATTATGCGCCGCATAACCGCTGCTGGAAAGATTGATTTGCCATGCGCCATTAGTGTCATAAACCGCAGGATCAGCCTTGCGATCGCCATCAAAGTCCGCCGCAAACGCCGCGCTTACATGCCCGGGGGTTGGCGCCGCGCCTGGATTCAGCAAGCGCAATTCAACTATCGCCCCATCCCGTTTCGTCTGGCGGACAACTTTGCGGACGCCAAACGGATTGGCATCGGAATAGCCCATCCCGTAGGAATCGGAATTATTAATGATAATATCGTTATACATATTGACGGAATACGGCGGAGATTGCCAGGTATTGGTTTCCGTATGCACGAGGGCGTCATTGCCGCTGAACGTATAAACATGCGCCGGATTTGAGTTGGTGGGAATTAACCCGGCATTGATCGAATAACAAAGCCGATTGGCCAGACTGGCCACCCATGCTTCAAAAAAAGAAGGATTACCGGGAGTTACGCAATTAAGATGGCGATTGACCATGACCCATTCCCAGGTGTTGGCATGGATATCGGTGCAATAACGAACCCACAAACCGCCATCACTGTCATTGCGATATGTTGTTCCGGGATTGATAGCGTCAATTGAATAATAAAGCATGACGCGGCAGGCGGCATTGGAAAGCACCAGAACGATTTTGTCGGTCAAACCTGGTCCCGGCAAAGGCGGATGCACAGCAACGGCAGATGGCGGATGAAACCGTCCCGTAAAAGCCGCGCGCGTATTGCCAAGCGCCGCCACGCGGTTTTGCCAGTCCGGCGGATTGGGGCCGGGATAGCCGACATGATCGGTGGACGGCAAATCCGCTTTCAGGCACAAGGGCACATTATTGGACATCAGCCGGTTAAGATAATCCACCAGATGCGACTTGCCGCCCGGCGATGCGACATAAGTCAGCGGCGAATGATTAGGCGCAAGCAATTTGGCCCAAGTCGCCCCCCAGACATTTGAATGCATAAGCACCGCTGCCCTTTGTGCCGCAGTGAATTGGTATTCGCGGACAACCATGCCGAT
>CAZMFH010000184.1:2846-5161 GCA_964565485.1 uncultured Verrucomicrobiota bacterium
CCATGTTGCCATCGGGGATCATGGCGGTTCCATCGCGGACAACCATGCCGATCAACTCTGAAGCGGTTTTGTAGTAATCCAGATGCCAGGTGGCCTCCGGATAGCCGCCGACAACACAACGCGCGCTGCACAACATGCCGATCCAGTCAACATTGGAAATATCCCAATAACCGACGGAATCACCATCCCGCAAAGTGAACTCAAAGAGTCCGTTGAACATCAAATGCACATCCGGCGCCCTGACTTTGGAGTATTTTTCCATATCATGCGCGGGATCAATGCCATAGACCAGGTTGCCCGATTGAATGTTCCCAATCTCCAAAGTCCAAACATTATTGACTGCCGTAAACGGATAGACAACCTCAAACTTGGCCAAAGGCGGATTGATTGACGCGCTCGTGTAATTGAGCTGAATAAACACATTGCGCGGATCCGCGACGGAAGACGGCACGCAATTAATAACCCGCAACGTATTGGCGGAATGAGCATTAATCGCACAACACAGCAAGCACAAAGCAAGCGCTGAGATCCTCATGTTTTTTTCTTTCAGCAAAAAAACCAGCTCCTTAAAAGACGGCAATCAATTTACGGCAACACACGCTCAAAGTCCATATTTATAATTCAGCGCCGGAACGCCAATTCTAAAACGCAAGTTTTAACCTGACCTATTCATGCAAAATTCTTTCAAAACGTGAGTTTTGAAATTAGCTAAATGATCAAGCTTGATGGTGTTTACCTGAATCCGGCTTGGATAATAATGCGTGCCAGCCTGGAGGCAATCTCTTCCATGCCAACCGGCGCAGGATGCAACAAGTCGGTTGACAAACCAACCGGCGATCGCAAAAGCCGCGCGCCGTTGATATAGATCAAATTGGAGTATTTGAGTTCAGACACAATCCGACACACGAGTTGACGCCGATGCGAAATGGAATCCGGAACACGCGCTGTTTGCGTGATTCCGCGAACTGCACGCCATTCGTCGTAATCCGGCATTTGCGTTACAAAATCAATGCAGAAAATCTTTCGACGAGGCCGCGCGGAGGCAATGGTTTTAATAAAACATCTTACGCGTCTTACAAACTCATCCTCTTCCAAATTCAAAATATTGGCCATTTCAAGGGTCATAAAATGCCAGTCCTTCCGCACCGCAATATATTGCGCCATTTCCGGCTCGAACAACCCCGAACTGCCGAAGCCCAAATTAACCAAATCCACGCCAAGCATTTGAGCCGCGCGCATCGCAAATGTTCCGGAAGGCCGCAGCGCAGTGCATCCATGCGTAATTGAAGAACCATACGCCAACCAGCGCCGCGGCGGCGTCTGACCGGCGCGTGGCGGCGCAATTCTACCTTCCAATGCCAATAAGCGCGGTCGTGAAACATAAGGCAGAATCACCCGAATTAAACGCGCATCAAACGGCAAACTCCTTTTGCGCGTCATACGCTCTAAAATGTCAATATTCGGCGGATATGTGATTATAATTTCCGTTGGCGCAGAAGTGATTATAGGACGGGCATGAAAAAAACAACCACACCAAACTTCCGCCACTTCCGGCGGACCGTTAAGCGCATAACGCTGCAGGACAATGCGCGCCGATTTGCCGATGAGATTAAAACGGATTTCCGCGCCGGCTGGCGCCAAAGCCGCATCTTTTTTTATCGCCAAACGCAGTTGATTGGAAATGCGGCAGAAATAACTGCCCACGCCATCATCCGCCGGCACTAATTCGGCAACATTGTGCAATTCGGCATTTTTGTAAATCATACCCTTGATTCCTCTGCGACCATTCAGAATCAAAATCGCTCGCCGTTCTTTCGTTCTTTGCTCCCCAATCCGGCATAAATGGATTCATAATCCATCCGCAGCCAAAATTGTCAATGTTAATGTTTTTCGCTGTCACCGTTTTCGCTGTCACCGCTCGTAATTGACAGTTCCTGGTCTGCGTCATGCTCGGCGGCTCGCCCGGATTTCTCGCTCTTCGACCAAGATAAATTTGGCCGCAATGGTTGGGCAAGGTATCCCGACCAAGCCGTCTTTTCCAAACATGACGCAGTCCTGGGTCAACACCAGAAATTGAAAATATCCGCCCGAACTCTTGAGAATGCCACAGCAATAAAACACCCGAAATAGCAATTCTTTTCGCTTGTGTTTTTGCTTCCGGCAAGCTCATTATACCTTTACCGATCAAATTCTGCGTAAGGAGCGCCGGATTTCATTGCAAATATTAACGAAAAGGAAAGGATCAAGAAATGAAAACAGCCAAGTTAGCTTACGCCATCTGGCCCTGGGGACTCAAAGATCAGCAGCAAATGATT
>CAZMFH010000185.1:0-5141 GCA_964565485.1 uncultured Verrucomicrobiota bacterium
ATAGCTTAATGCTTTCGCCTTGCAACTGCGGCATCCTGACCTGATCACTCAGGTCTAGGCCAGACAGCTTGCCACCTTCAAGCGCAATTCATTGCGCCCGTTTAAAACAGAGCGGCACAATTTCGCGAAAATGCCTTGCGAAATGGGCGTGCAAACCGCGCCGGATATGTGCGGGCAGTTCGTTATAGTCGTTTTCATTGTCTTTGGGAAAGATCAGATTGATTGCGCGCGCGCGGCGGGCTGCAATGGTTTTTTCTTTGATCCCGCCGACCGGCATAATTTGGCCAGTAAGTGAAAGTTCGCCGGTCATGGCCCAGTGCGGTTGGACGGGCTTGTTTTTGGCCAGCGAATAGAGGGCGCAGGCCATGGTAACTCCGGCTGATGGCCCGTCTTTGGGCGTTGCGCCGGCGGGCACGTGCAAATGCACAAAGTTTTTATTGAAAAATTGGCCGGCTTCCGCGTCATGATCCAGAAAAGCGCGCGTAAAGGTATAGGCGATTTCGGAAGATTCCACCATGACGTTGCCCAATTGCCCGGTTTGTTTGAAGCCTGGTTTTTCCGCTTCCACCCGGATGGCTTCCACATGCAGAGTTTCGCCGCCCATGCTTGTCCAGGCCAGCCCCATCACAACGCCGGGGATTGGGCGGCGGAAATGATCTTCCGAGGTAAAAATGCGTTTGCCCAGCCAGCTTGGTAATTCCGGAGCATCCACCGTAATGCTTTTGCGATTATCTTGGATAACACGGCGCGCCGCCTTGCGGCATATTTTTTTAATTGCATTTTCCATGCTGCGCACGCCGGGATCGCGCGCATAACCGTCAATCAATGCATGCAAGGCGTGGCTGGTTAAATGCAACTGATGTTTTTTCAAGCCGCCCGCCTGCATTTGTTTGGGCAGCACATAGCGCCGCGCAATCTTGAGTTTTTCCTCCAAAATATAGCCGGAAAGTTTGATCACTTCCATGCGGTCGAGCAGAGGACGGGGAATGGTGTCAAGCATATTGGCCGTGCATACAAAAAGGGCGCGGGAGAGATCAAAACGCACATCAAGGTAATGATCGAGAAAATCCCGGTTTTGTTCAGGATCAAGCGCTTCTAGAAGCGCGGAAGCGGGGTCGCCGTGAAAGCTTGCGCCGATTTTATCAACTTCATCAAGCATGATCAGGGGATTGGCGCTTTTGCAAAGCTTCATGGCCTGAATGAATTTGCCGGGCATCGCTCCAATATAAGTCCGGCGATGGCCTTTGATTTCGGCTTCATCACGCATGCCGCCCAGCGAGAAACGGTAAAATTTGCGGCCAATACTGGCGGCAATTGATTGGCCCAGCGATGTTTTGCCGACTCCCGGCGGACCTACAAAACAAATAATTGATCCGGAGACAGCGCCTTTCAGGATGCCCACCGAGAGAAACTCAAGAATACGCTCCTTGACGTCTTCCAGGCCGTAATGATCGCGATTGAGGATTTTTTCCGCCTGCGTGAGATTGTAATTTTCCGGGGTAACAACACCCCAAGGCAGACTTGTCAGCCAGTCCAAGTAGTTGCGCGTTACGTTGAATTCCGGCGATGCCTGTTCGATCAACGCCAATTTGTTCATTTCTTCTTCAATGCGCTCGGCCGCTTCCGGGGTCAGCTTAAGTTTCGCGATGCGTTCGCGGAATTGGTCCAGCTCCGTTTCGCGGCTTTCCTTGCTGAGCCCCAATTCTTTCTTGATGGCCTTGAATTGTTCGCGCAAAAAGAAGTCGCGTTGTTGTTTGGATAGTTTTTCTTCAATTTGCTGGTTGATCCGCGCCTGGATTTTTGTAACATCCAGCTCTTTCTTGAGCAGAATAAGCGCTTTTTCGATGCGTTGCCGGATACTGGTTGTTTCCAGTAAATCCTGTAATTCCTCACCGCCGGCGGTAGTCATGGCCGCTGAAAAATCGGCCAGACGCCCGGGATCGTTCAAATTGGCGCGATTGAGAAACATGCTCAACTCGTCTTTGAAAAGCGGGTTGAGTTTGACGAGATCCTTGACGCAACTGATCAGCGCGGCGGCGTAGGCTTTAAGTTCCTCGTTGACCGTCATTTCGGTTTCCATCAAATAACGCACACGCGCCTTGATGACCGGATCCTCGGAAACAAATTCTTCCACGGCGAATCTTTCCGAAATGCCGACAAGTATCTGGGCTGCAGCATCCGGGGTGGTTTGACCGATGCGCAATATTTCCGCCACAACCCCGACCCGATGGAGTTCGCCGGTTTTAACCGGTTCGGCGTCGGATTTTTCCGTGCGCTGGCGCGCCAGGATGAGTCCCACGAATTTGGCCGAATCGCGCATCAGCTCGGCCACAACAAGTTTGGCGCGTGGTTCATCGAGGACCATCGGCACAATCATTTTGGGAAACAAAGGACGATGATCAAGCACAATAATCGGCAGAATATCCGGCCAGACATCGCGCATCAGGACCAGATGTTTTTCGTCGGCGGCCGGTGGTTTGGGTGGCGGCGTCTTTTGTTCCGGTGAATCGGCCGTTTTTTCAGGAGACATAACAAACACTACCTACCGATCAGCCGGCGGGCGCATCATCGGCATCATGCCCGGCGCATGGCCCGGCTTGGGCAAAGACGGCATGGTAGTCCAGATGATATCGCGGCTGATTTTCAGTTCCTGCAATTGTTCGTCTTTTTCCAGTTCGGCATTGATTTGCTTTTGCAGACGCACCAATTCTTCACGGGCGGCCTTGATTTGCGGATGCGTTGCATAAAGCTGTGCCTGGCGGTCGGCGATTTGTTTTTTTGTTTCTTCCACCCGCGCGCTGGTTTCCATCACTTTTTTGATAAAATCCGCGCTGATTTCCGCCGAAAATGGGGTTGGTTTGCCCGGTCCGCCGGCAGGCGCAAAAAATGCCGGCGTATTGGTGGCCGGTATTTCTGAACCGTCAAGCTGTGCCGCCGCCGTGAATGCCAGAACAACGATGAAAAACAATCCACCCGTTATTTTGATTGCTGATGACATGATCTGTTCTCCTCTCAATTTTGAACTCATGTTTTGCAGGCCTTGCAACTGCGGCATCCTGACCTCATCACGAATTCAGTGCAGGTTGAGCTTTTTTGAAATTTCATTATGAAGAAATTCTTTCCAATGGCAAGCATATTTTCGCGAAAAGTGTCCATTTAGCCATCCGAAGAAAATAATTTTTGACAGGATAACGGGATAATTCCTATTATCCTGATCATCCTTTGCATTTAAGTTCCAAAATTTACATGTTCATCCTGTTATCCTGTCAAAACTCTTTTCCGTTTCTTGTTCGGATAGCTTAATGCTTTCCGCGAAAAATGGAATAGTTGATTTTGCATTGACTTGTCATGATGAATTGTTATCATAACGCTCCTTTTGAATTTTAAAAGAAAGATCTGTTCGGTTGGCTGGGGATAGGAGGCAAGATGAAAGCGTATGCGGTTATTCAAACAGGCGGAAAACAATATCGAGTATCGCCCGGCGACCGGCTGCCGGTGGAACTTCTTGCCGCGAAAGAGGGCGAAACATTGGAGATTGCCCCGGTTTTGGCTGTTTCCGACGGAAGTGTTCTGACAATTGGCAAACCGCATGTGGACAAGGCGGCGGTCAAGGCTGTTGTCTTGAAACATCAGCGTGGCCCCAAAGTGGTGGCATTTAAGAAAAAACGACGCAAAAGCTATAAGCGCAAGGTTGGGCATCGCCAGGAACAGACGATTTTGCGCATTGAAAGTCTTTCATAACCATTTGTCAGTTAACCATCCGGTCCGTCAAAAATAACAGATTTCCGGTAGTAATGAGGTTTTATTATGGCAAGCAGTAAAAGCGCAGGCAGCGGCAAAAACGGACGCGACAGTAATTCCAAGCGTTTGGGTGTTAAATGTTTTGCGGGCGAAACGGTAACCGCCGGCAGTATTATCGTTCGTCAGCGCGGAACACGTCTGCATCCGGGCGTTAATGTAAAGCGCGGACGGGATGACACTCTTTTTGCGCTGAAAGCGGGTGTTGTTTGTTTTGAGAAAAACGGCACACGCGTACGCATTGACGCTGCGCCGGCATCGGCACAGTGAAAGTTCCGCATTTTGTTGACACTGTCGTAGCGGATGTTGCCGGCGGCAATGGTGGCAATGGTTGCGTTGGGTTCCGCCGGGAAAAGTTTGTGCCGCGCGGGGGCCCCGATGGCGGGGATGGCGGACGCGGCGGGCATGTCATTCTCCAGGCCGATCATCAGGTTGATTCGCTGCTGGCAATCTATTTTCAACCCCGTTATCATGCATCCGGCGGCGGCAACGGCAGCGGTCAGCGCAGGCATGGCCGGAATGGAGCGGATCTGATCGTCAAAGTTCCCTGCGGCACTGTGATTCGCGACGAACAAAACGGGGAAGCGCTTGGTGAATTGATTGCATCCGGCGAGCAACTGTGTGTTGCGCGCGGGGGCAAGGGTGGTTTGGGTAATTGCCATTGGAAGACCAATACCCATCAGGCGCCGCGCGAACACACTGATGGCGAACCAGGCGAGCAAAAGCGTTTGCGTTTGGACCTCAAGCTTATCGCTGATATCGGGTTGATTGGGTTTCCAAATGCGGGTAAGTCAACCCTGCTTTCGGCCATTAGCAGCGCGCGCCCCAAGATTGCTTCTTATCCATTTACCACCCTGAACCCAATTCTTGGCACAATAGAGGGGCCGGCTTTCCATGCCATCAAAATCGTGGATATTCCCGGTATTATCCGCGGCGCGCATACCGGCGCAGGCCTTGGTTTGGCGTTTCTCCGGCATATTGAGCGCACACGCGTGCTTGTATTCGTTATTGATATGGCCGGGGTGGATGGCCGCCGTCCGGCGGACGATTTTGAGATACTCTGCGCCGAACTGAGATGTTATAACCAGACTCTGCTTCAGCGTTCGTTTCTGGTTGTGGCCAATAAGATGGATTTGGAGGCAGCGTCTGAAAATTTTGCGGAATTCATTCGTGTAACCGGCCAAAAACCGTTGCCGCTTTCAGCGTTGAACAAAGACGGTACGGAAGCGTTACAACGTGAATTGGAAAAACTATCCGCCGCCAAACCGTAGCAGGCCAGACCCGGCGCAACCACCCAGCGCGGAATAAGATTACTCACCACCGCATTGCTTTCAAAAGTCAAC
>CAZMFH010000186.1:0-5070 GCA_964565485.1 uncultured Verrucomicrobiota bacterium
CCTGGCTTGTGAAAATCAAAAAACATGAAAAACATATTAATTATCGGCGACGGTGGGTGGGGGACGGCCTTGGGTTTGTTGCTGATGCGGCAGGGGCATCATGTGCGGATTTGGGGGCCTTTCCCCGATTATATCGAGCAGATGCGTCTTGCGCGCGTTAATGACCGCTATTTGCCCGGAGTGGTTTTGCCGGAAGAAATGGAATTGACTGCGGATCGGGACGAGGCGGTTGCGGGTGTTGGGGGCGTAATTCTGGCTGTGCCTTCCAAATTTTGCCGCGCCGTTTTTGCTTCTTTTGCCGGTCGTTTGCCGAAACACTGTCTGTTGCTTAGTGTCTGCAAGGGGCTTGATTCCATTACGTGCCGGCGTATTACGGATATTGCGGCGGATATTTTGGGGCATGCGCCGGTTTCGGTTTTATCAGGACCAAGTCATGCCGAGGAGGTTGCGCGCGGTTTGCCGACGGCGGTTGTTCTTTCGAGCGCGGATGCCGCCCATGCCCGGAGCTGGCAACGTGTGTTGAGCGGAAAATTGTTCCGTGTTTATACCTCCGATGATGTTGTGGGTGTGGAACTGGGGGGCGCGCTTAAAAATATTATGGCCATTGCTGCCGGTGTGAGCGATGGGTTGGGGCTCGGCGATAATGCGCGCGCTGCGCTCATGACGCGTGGTTTGGCGGAAATGACGCGTATTGGCGTGGCCATGGGCGCGCGGCCGGAGACTTTTGCCGGGCTGAGCGGAATTGGCGATTTGATGGTTACCTGCGGCAGCCGGTTAAGCCGAAATCATGCGGTTGGCGAGAGGCTCGGACGCGGCGAAACCATGGAGCAGATTCTGGCCGGCATGCAGCAGGTGGCGGAGGGGGTAACCACATGCGCAATTGCGCGCGAAGTTGCGCATGCCGCAAAAATCCGTGTCCCCATTACGGATCAGATTCATGCTGTTCTCAATGAAGGCAAAAAACCGGCTTTGGCGGTGGAAGAGTTAATGAACCGCCTGGCCAGGTCGGAGCGGGATTGACCTTGCTTGCCGCGATGTGTGTGCGCGTCTGACATTTGGTTCCAGCAAGGCGTCCAGTTCGGGGTCCGGCTCGGCGCCGTTTCTGAGCGCGTTTTCATAGTGTGTACGCGCAACAGGGATCGGGAATGATTGCTTTTTCATGGCCATGCGCGCCAGGTTGTAGTAGGCGTCGCCGCATTTTGGATTGAGTACTATGCCGCGTTTAATGGTGTTTTCCGCTTGCTCATTTTTTCCGACCGCCGCCAGAGCTGCGCCTAAGGCAATGTAGGCCTCCTGATAATCGGGCTTGAGTTTGAGGGTTTGATTAAGCTGGTTGATGGCGGCGTTATACTGGCCGTCCATGCAAAGGATCACAGCCTTTAAATACATGGCTTCGGCATCCGGATTTGGGAGCGCTGCCGCTTGTTTTTCCAGTTGGCGCGCCATCTGGAAAAGTTTCAGGCGCAAGCAACAGCGCATTGCGCCCTGGAGCGCCGGGCGGTTGCCGCGCGCGGCGTTCATGACGGTTATATAAACATCAAGCGCCTGGCGCAAATCGCCGCTTTGCTCCAGCCTTAAAGCGTCTTGCAGCCTTTCCGGCAAAGTTGGTTCCGGTTGCGGCGGAACTGGCGCGGCTGTATGTTCCGGAATTGCCGGCGTCTTTTGCATGGCGCTATCCACACGGAGCGCTGGCGCGCCAACCAGTTTGGTCAGCGCGTTTTGGCAGTAGGCGATCCGAAAATTAACGACGTCGGTTTGCCATTGCGGATGTTCCGCGCCTAATTGACCGAATAGTTGCATGGCTTCGGTGTATAAATCGGCGGCATCATTCGTCATGCCGCGTTCATTCAGCCAATCTGCCGAGGCCATTGTCTGATAGGCCCTGGCAAACCGGGTGGCCGGTGTTTCCGCCGTGCCGCCTGTGCCGGAACTGTTGCCGGTCAGCAATAGGATGGCACTCAGGATTAAAACCGTCCAGCGTGTTCTTTTCTGCATATTGCGCTCCAGTTTGACTTTGTCGCCGTATCTGGTAATAATGGGGGCATGCGCTGTCTTTTGTCAAAAGAAAATTCCTTGCATAAACATCACACCATACCATCTTGCGGCAGTCAAGACTGTTCTCGCGAAGCGGGCATGATTCTGGTTATGGTTTTGATCTTTTTGGCGGCTATTCTGGCTCTGGTGGTACAGTTGCAGATCACGGCGCGTTTGGGCTTGCGCTTTGAAGCGCGCCGTTGCCTGGCGGCGCAACTGCGCGCTGCGGCTGCCGATGCGGCCTGGAGCGCCTTGCGTGTGCTGGCGGGCGATGATGATTTGCGCGTGGATCATACCAACGAGGCGTGGTCGGCCGTTATGACCAATCGGTTGCCAAACGCCATTGAAACAACCGTTCGGATTACAGACGAAAACCGTTATTATGATGTCAATAATCTTTCCGCCCAGCCGACCAATCCGGCTGTGCGCCTGCCGTTTGAGGTTGTGCGTGATTGCCTGGCCTGGGATAACAGGGCTGATCCGGATGGTTCGACCGTGATCCTGCGGGATTATGTTGATCCGGCTGATGGCGGACGCTTGGCCGGCTTGGCGGCGGATATTGTCTTGCCGAATGCTTTGATGGAAAGTCCGGCGGAATTGGCGGCTTTATTGGCGGCGTATTCCGGTTCGCCGCGCCCGCCGCCGGCAACTTTGACGGTGTTGCCGGATGAGAATCCCGCGCGGATTGTGCCAATTAACGTCAATACCGCCGATCCGTCCGTTTTATTGGCGGTGATGGGCGCCGCCAATGCCGGCTTGGCGGACCGGATTTGCCGTCAGCGCGCCTTGCAGCCGATTGTTTTGCTTGATCAAATTGCCGATCCGCTGGTTTTGCGCGCCTTGCAGCCGCATCTTGATACGCGCAGTGTTTATTTTTCGCTCCGCGCCGACGCCGAAAAAGACGGGCAGCGCGAGTCTGTTTATAGTCTTGTTCGCCGTGATCTGCGCGGACAGGTGGATGTTTTGCGATGGGTGTATCGCTAATGCATATTGCTTTAAAAACAATTTGGCAAAACCGGCGCGCCGCGCCGTTTGCAACGGCTGTTGTTTATGGCGCGGATCTTTTGGGGCAGCGTCCGTTGCTTGTGCAGGCGCGGCGGACATTGGCGCGGAAAATACGGGTGAAGTCTGTTTGCGCGCCTCTTCCGTCTGATGCAGCAACGGTCGGGCGTTTGCTTATTCGCGACAGTCTTACGCTTTGGCTGGAAACCCCGCTCAAAGCGCCGGATAAAGCCGTTAAAGTTTTGCCGGCTTTGCTCGATATTAAATTGCCGTTCCCTCTGGAGGATTGCGTTTATCGCATGGTCGAATGCGGCAAGGCGCCTTCCGGCGCGGCGCATATCCTCGTTTGTGTGGCGCGGCGCGCCGGTATTGAGGGATGCTTGCAGGAATATCGCGCGCTTGGTCTTGAACCCTGGTTTTTGGATCATGAGGGATTGGCGCTTTGGACGGGCAGTCTCGCCGAATTTCCGGCGCAGACGGATGCTGCGCGGGTCGTCATCCGCTTGGAATGCGATCATGTTGCGCTGGTGATCGGCGTCGGCAGGCAGTATTGTTGCGCGCACAGTGTTTCGCGCAATCTCGATGCGCCTGCGCCGCAGGAGTTGCTCGGCAAAATCCAGCGCGTACTGCGCGCCGAACTTGCGCCGGACGCGCCCGTGCAATGGTTTTTTTGCGGAACTGCTGCGTCGGAGGCGGAGACTGTGCTTGCTCTGAAGGAAGCGCTCATGCGGGAGTGGCCCGGTTCCTGGACAGCGCATGCCGATCCTGATGTTTTTTTGGCGCGCGCCCTGGCCGGACGTTTTTTGGAAGCAGGCGCGTTGCGCTGTGATTTGCGTCAGGATGCCATGTTGCATCCCCGTGTCCGCAGCGCAATTGCCGTTCGCGCGCGCCGCGCCGCCCTGCTGACGCTTGCGGCCGGTCTGGTTTTGATCGGCTTGAATGTTACCGTTTTGTGCGCCGGCCAAACCCGCCTGGAGCGGATGCGCGCCGCCGTTGCCGGGCTGGCGCGCGAATTGACCGGCGCGGCGGCAGTTCCGTATGGACGTGAAGCGGCGGAAGCGCAAAAAGCGCTTGACCGGCAGCTTGCGCAAATGGAGCCGTTTTTGCGGATGGCGTTGCCTTCGCCGGCGATTGAGCTGGCTGGAATCATGCGCGCGGGACAGGCTGCCGGCGTGTCTTATCAGTCTTTGACGTTTCGGCGCAGCGATCTGGCCATTAAAGGTTCCGCCCGCGATTGGGATCAATGCGATTTGCTGCAACGCCTTTTGGAGGGGTTGGGCTATACGGTAACCTTGGACCGGCAGGAAGCTTTGGCGGAAGATTCCGTGCGATTTTCCGTTCAGGCGCGTAAAGGCGGCTTATGAAAATTACTTCCCTGATGGCGTTGCGCTTGGCGGCTGTGTTGGTTTTGTCTGTCGCCTTGCTCTGGACAGCGCTTACTGTCCGATATAATTTCCGGCTGGAACGTAAAATCACGACCATGCGGGAGACGCTCAATCAACTGGCTGACTTGCGGAAAATTGACCGGCAACGCCAGGCAATTCGGCGCGCTTGCGAGTCCTGGACCGCCGGTGAGCAGGCATCCATGCCGGCAATAGCGCTCTCCATCTTGAAATCCGAAGAAACCCAGCCTGCGATTGGAAACATGGAGACACAGAACTTGTCTGACGGATGGATGGTTAAAAAGGTTGAAGTGGTTTTTGCGGAAATTGAGTTTGGCCGGCTGGCGCAATTCCTATACGCCGCAGAAACGCAGCGTCCGCCCTGGCGTCTGGCGGAATGTACGCTTGTGTCTTCCAGTCAGAAAGACGCCGCCGGGCGCGCGCAATTGATTATGGAGACATTGGCGCGTTCTTCGCATTAAGCGACCGGATTGTCGGGCCAAAACCCTGCTATGGAGGCGGGGTTTGGGTTTGTTTGGCAATATAAGCCCTCAAGGCGTCAAGGTCTTTGTCGTGCAGGTAGATTGACTGGAGTTCCTTGTCAAGGTTGGGGAAAGATGTCTGGTATAATTGAGCGGCTATCTCCCGGTTG
>CAZMFH010000187.1:0-5069 GCA_964565485.1 uncultured Verrucomicrobiota bacterium
GACGCGCCCTATATTCATGTCCGCATCGGCGACGGCCATCAGCGTTTGTTTGGCGCCCACCCCGTAACGGTGCCCGGCTGAGTCGGTGGCTGTAATCCAGAGCACGACTGAATGCGGCGGCTCGTCCTTCAGCGCCTGATGAAAGTAAGCGTCAAAAACCCATTTTGTGGAAGCCTCCGGTGTTGTGGGCAATTCGCCCAGCGCGGCTATGGCCTTTTCCCTTTCGTCTTCAGGGAGAAAGAGCGAACCGCACTGCCAGATTCCCGCGCCCGCGCCGGTCGGATCCTGCAAGAGCATCGTTCCCGCGCTCCCCGTTCCGGCGACAAAGAGCAACTTGCCGCCTTCCTTGAGCGCTTCGGCAAACGAGACGGTGGTTATAAGCCTGCCTCCGGTCAATTCCCTGTAGCGCAGCATGTCTGGCTGCGATTTTGTAGCAAATGGTTTTTCTCCCATTAGCGGATCGTACATGGTGTTGTGCACAAGGCCATGCGTGGCGGGATAACTTCCACTGCCGATTGACGCGCTGTTGACCCGCGTGAATGTGGGATAAATCGAGGAATGAACCTTGCCGACTGCGCCGGCTTCGCCCAGGGCGTGGAGGTTGGGCATGAGTTCCGGCGTTATATAGTCGGGACGCAATCCATCCACAACTATCAGGAGGCTCCGATTGCCGGCGCTGAGCGCCGGGAAGACGCCGACACAGGCGAGCATTCCAATAAAAATGATTGTGGCAATGAATCTGTTGCGAGCCGATCCGCAAGATGGATTTGATGGGTTCATGTTGTTTCTTTCGTTATGTTCCTTAATCTGTGATTGGTTTGGTTCATGCGTGTTTTTTTGCGGAACTCAGCGCCGTCAATTTTCCTCGTAAAATAGTCAATATCATACATGGCTGTTTTTGCAAGGCAAATGGTATTTTACGGGCGTATTGAGAAAAATCTTTGTTTAAATTTTAGGAGGGCCGGAAATGGGCGTCAGTATTGGCATCGTCGGTTTGGGTATGTTTGGGAGCGGGTTTGTTGATCTCTTTAAGGCGCATCCTTTGGTGGATCGCATTGCGTTTTGCGATCTTGAGGCGGAGCGTGTCAAGAAATGGGCGGAAGATCCGTTCATGGCGCATAAATTTAAAAAGCAGGATGCTTATCTGTCGCTCGATGAAATCTATCAAACCGATCTGGATGCGCTTGTCATCTTTACCCAACCCTGGCTGCACGCGCCGCAATGCATCAAGGCCATGCAGACCGGCAAACATGTCTTTAGCGCCGTGCCGATTATCAGCGTGCCGGATGACGATGAGATTCTGGATTGGTGCGACAAAGTAATTGCCGCCGTCAAAGCTACCGGCAAGCGCTATATGCTGGGCGAGACAACCTATTATCATCCGGAGACGATGTTCATGCGCCGCAAACGCGCCGAGGGCGCATTTGGGCGTTTTGTCAGCGCGGAAGCCGAATATACCCATGACTACAGCGGCGCCTGGGGTTGCAGCCTGCGCAGAGTAAAGGCAAAGCGCCTTGACAGCATTGCCGGACGGGAATGGCAGAAGATTCGGGCAAAATATAAGGGCTTTAAAGAGGGGCCGATGCATTATCCCACGCATTCAGTGTCCGGTCCGGTTTCAATCATGCAAGCCCACGCGCTCAAGGTCTCGGCCATCGGTTTTAAGGGCACGGGGTATGACGAGCATTTCAGTAAAGATGCCATTGTCAATGAAACGGCGTTTTTCCATATGAGTAACGGCGCGACCTTTACCGTGCGCGAGCATCGCGAGATTACCGGACACGGCTATGAAATGAATGTTTATGGAACCTGCGGGACCTGGCGCGATCGCAAATGGCATTGGACAAATCGCAAATATAATACGCAAATAGACGAGATTCCCGAACATGGCGTGCAGGATCTTTCTGCTTCGGAATTGCGCGATCCGTTGCCGAAAGAGGTGCAAATTGCCTTCATGCAGGCTCAGGATCATTCGCTGACGGCTTCCCAGATTGAGAACATGGATTTTACGCCCAAAGGCCATTATGGCTCGCATCCATATCTTGTGCATGAATTTGTCAGCGCGGTTGCGGAAAATCGGATTCCGGCTATTAACGCCTGGGAAGCGTCCCGTTATGTGGCGATGGGTGTTATGGCGCACAAATCGGCGCTGAAGGATGGTGAGTTACTGGCTGTTCCCGATTGGGGCGATGCGCCATAAAAGCGGAAAGCGTAAGAAAGTTAAAATTAACAATTAGCAATGCAAAAGTGAAGGATTTTTACATGCCCGCAAAGGATTTTTCTTAAACATCGCGATCTTTGCGAACTTCTGTTTAAAATCTTCAGTATTTGGTTTTAACTTTTGAATTTTAACTTGCTAATTGATCATTTTAACTTTTTCTTCGCTTTTTTTGAAAAACATTAGGTTGGTTGCGGGCATACATAGGAGGAATGATGCAGAAAATTAGAATAGGTGTTTTGGGGTCGCGGCGCGGATTGGCATTCGCGCAGGCGGCGGCGGTTTTGCCGGATGCGGAAGTTGTGGCATTGTGCGGGCGTGATTCCATGCGCCTTGCTGCGATGTCCCAAAAATTCGGGATTCCCAAAACATATACCGATTTTGACGAGATGCTGGCCGATCGCACTGTGGATGCCGTAATTGTGGCCAATTATGCCGATCAGCATGTCGGACCATGTTGTCAGGCGCTTGCTGCCGGTAAAGCGGTTTTAAGCGAGGTGCCGGCTTTTGTGACAATCGCCGAGGCGGTGGAGTTGATCGAAGCGGTCGAAAAATCCGGGCGGACTTATATGTTCGGCGAAAATTTTTGTTATTTTGCTTTTGTCCAGGAAATGCGGCGTTTGTACGAATCCGGGCAATTGGGCGAATTGACTTTTGCCGAGGGCGAATACATTCATTTTTCCCGCGATGTTGTGCACAAATTGATTGATTTAAGCATTGAACTCCATTGGCGGACATGGATGTATCCGACTTTTTATATTACGCATTCGATTGGTCCGCTTTTGCGGATCAGCGGATTGCGGCCGACAGCAGTCATGGCCGCTACCGGCCGATTGGCGGACGGCGCCGGCGGCTTCAGACAAGCGCCGGCGATTGAGCTTGTCCGGCTTGAAAACGGGGCGTTGATAAAAAGCCAGCATGGTTGCCCGTATCCGCGCGAGCCGTGGCAGCCTTGGTATATGCTTGGCGGAACAAAGGGATGTGTTGAAAACAATCGCTGGCCGGAGCCTGATCAGTTGAATTTATATTTGGATGCCGACCGCAAGCCGCTAACATACCGTGCGGAATTTCCGGCATATCGGGAAGAGGCGAAAACGATTCAGCATTGGGGCGCCGATCTTTTCCTGCTCAAGGCATTTGTTGATTCCGTCCGCAATGGAACCCCGCCGGATATTGATGTTTATATGGGTGTGGATATGACGCTTTGCGGGAATATGGCCTGGCGTTCGGTGCTTGAGAATGGCGTTTGGAAGGATATTCCCAACTTGCGCGATCCGGCCGAGCGGAATCGGTGGCGTAACGACCGGTTTTCCTGCCGACCGGGCACGTCCCGCGAATATCTGCTGCCCAATAACGCCGTAACGGGCCAGACGGTAACGATTTCGCCAAAGCGCGCGGATGCAATCAGAAATGCACAGGAAAAAGAACCGTATTCAACCAGCATATACAGCGATTAAAATCATGAATAAACCTTATGATATATTGATTAAGAACACCTCCATTATTGACGGCACCGGCAAGCCGGCATACAAGGGAAGCATTGGCATCTGCGGCGACAAAATAGCCGCCATCGGCAATTTGCAGGAGAGCGCCACAACCGTCATAGATGGTGAGGGGCTGATAACCTGCCCTGGTTTTATTGATCCGCATAGTCATGCCGACCGCGCCATTATCGAGGATCCTGCCGCCGATAACCTGATCATGCAGGGCATCACGACGTTTGTCGGCGGACATTGCGGAAATAGTCCGGCGCCGGCAGCCGGAGCAGGCGCGCAAGCGGGAAAGGAATGGAAAACTTTTGGGGAATTTTTGGAATGTGTGCGTCAGAACGGCTTGACGCCCAATTATGCCCCGCTGATCGGACATAACGCCATTCGCCGCTCTGTTTTAGGGGAGTATTATGCCCGTAAAGCAACGTTGCCTGAAATTGACGCGCAGAAAAACATCTTGCGCGAGGCGCTTGCAAGCGGTTGTTTCGGTTTGTCAATCGGACTCGATGGCGGGATGGCGGGGCATTTTGCCGATATTGAGGAATTGGTGGAATTGGCGCGGATTGTCCGGGAATATGACGGCATCTTTGCGCCGCATACGCGCCATCATCAGAACCAGTGGCCGGCGACGGAACCGGGCGAATGCGCTTACGGCATTTTCGACGCGCCGGCGGGAGAGATTCTGACCGGTCGCTATCATGGTTTGTTGGAAGCTGTTGAAATAAGCCGTATGGCCGGCAATGCCCGGCTGCATCTTTCGCATATTACGCCGGCTTATCTTGTGCCGCAGCCGCACCCGCCGGCGCTCGATGAGGCGCTTGCGCGCGCGACCATCGAGGATATTGTCGAAAAGGCGGAAGCTTCCGGAATGGATATAAGTTACAATGTTATTCCGTCCGACAACAGTATTGCCGGGAAACAAAGAATTATCGAAGCCTTTTTTTCCAAACGCCAGAATTTGCCGAAATGGATTCGGGATCTGGAGCCGCAAGCTTTTGCGTCGAATTTGAAGGATCCGGCTTTTCGGGCAAAGACAAAAAACCTGATGCTTTCCGGTAAAATGAAAATTTTTATGATTCATCCGGTGAGCGATCCGTATTGGGCGGAATGCTATATGATTTTGAATTGCTCCAACAAGGCCTGTCAAGGCCGGACTTTATGGGAAATTGCCCGCGAACGCGAACCGGCTTATACGATCAAAGCGGTTTACGAAGAATGCTTTAATGTGCTCTTTGATTTGTTGGCGGAAGATTGGCAGGCAACCTGGACGTTGGTTAAAGATAAGCGCGAATATGGCGCTTTCCACATCTTTTTGAACCACCGGCTTGGAGTGCCTTGCACGGATTATGTGCCGCCGGCCA
>CAZMFH010000188.1:0-325 GCA_964565485.1 uncultured Verrucomicrobiota bacterium
CGAAGCTGCTGCGCGCACAGCCGCACGCGCATTGCGCGCGCGCACTTTTTCTTCCAGATCGGCCAGGGTTTGCGCGGTAAGAATCTTGTTTGCCAGCAATTGTTGCGCAAACGTGACGATGGGATCAAGCATTTTCCAGGCGGCTTCTTCTTCCTTGGCGCGGTATTCCGTGCGCGGATCGGTCAGGGAGTGGCCATAATAACGGTATGTGTTTAGTTCAAGCAGGTAGGGGCCTTTGCCCGTGCGACAGCCGGCGGCGGCACGCGCCACGGCTTCGCGCACGGCCAGGATATCCATGCCGTTGACGACCTCGGCCTGCATGTTG
>CAZMFH010000188.1:335-5040 GCA_964565485.1 uncultured Verrucomicrobiota bacterium
TACTTCCTTGTTCGCGCGCCCGGTCATGCCGTGATGATTATTAAGAATGACGAAAATGATCGGCAAACCAAAAGGATTTTTGGTGATTTCGTTGTTGAATTGCCCCATGGCTGCCCAATTCAGGGCTTCGAGCACAACCCCGTTGGCGTAGGCGCCGTCGCCGGCGAAGCAGCAGACCACACGCTTGTTTTTAAGGTAACGGCAGGCCATGGCGGCGCCGGTGGCAATCGGCACTCCACCGCCGACAATGGCGTTGGCTCCGAGATGATTGAGCGTGAAATCGGCAATATGCATGCCGCCGCCGCGCCCCTTGCAATAGCCGTCCTCCTTGCCGAACAGTTCGGCGATTGTGCGGAAAACATGGTCTTCCAAAGCGGCCTCCAGAAGTTTATCCCGTACGGCGCCCTTGAAATCAGGGACACGTTGCGCAAGCGCGACGTCGTCCATGGCGCGGAGCGCCAGGCAGCCTTTGGCGATACTGTCGCCATGCCCGCGATGTGTGCTGGTAATGTAGTCGGCGCCTTCCAGACCGGAACAAGCTCCGGTGGATGCGGCTTCCTGCCCAATCGAAAGATGGGTCGGTCCGCGATAGTTATAATCGGTCAGTGGCGCATAGGCGCCGGAACGGAGTTTGACGATCATTTCTTCAAACTCGCGGATTGTCAGCATGTCTTCAAATAAGACGATCGCCTGTTCGGCGGTAATGCGTTTTGCTTTTAATTCATCGGCAAGCGAATCAGCATAGCGGTAGCATGGTATCTTGCCGCAATCAATGAAAGACGGCTTGAATTCCGGTTTTAAATTGCTCAAATAATTCGGCATAAAAGATTCCTGTTGTGCGAGAAACTGCGATTTGTCGCGCTGGTTGGATCAGGCGTTTGAAGGCTCCTTGGCTTGCGAAAAATCAATTTCCGCAACCAGTTTGCCCTCGGCTATTTCCCGTAGGGCAATGTCTTCAAGGTCTTCGTGGGGGCTGGAAGGTTTGACCAGCGGACGATCTCCGCAAATCAACTGTCGTACGCGTTTTGAGACCATGTTGATTAAAACCGCTGCATTTGGCACACGTTGGCGTCCGGTATTGAGCACGTTGAGATTCATGAATGATTATTCCTCCTAAAAGCGGATACTATAAATAAGTCTTGCTTGTTGATCAAGTTTTTATTTTGTGTCAATCAAGACCAATGCAGGGCGCGGTTCGAAACTCTGACAAGGCGGCCTGCGGCCACAACCAAAGACTGCAGGCTGCCGTTGAAAGTGCAAGCTGCAAGTGCAAGTTATTTGGACTCCTGTCGAAAATGAGCAGTTAATGCGGCGATCCATTTGGATATCTTAATGGCTCTTGCACGCCATGCTTGCCGCCTTCACTAAAGCGCCGGTTTCCCGGGAGGCAGCGCCACTTTGAGGTGCAATTCGCGCAACTGTTTTTCCGTTACATCGGAGGGGGCGCCCATCATCAAGTCCTGCGCTTTTTGGTTCATTGGAAAAGCGATAACTTCCCGGATATTTTGTTCGCCGGCCAGAAGCATTACAATCCGGTCAATGCCCGGCGCGATGCCGCCGTGTGGCGGCGCGCCCATCTGCAAGGCCTGGATCATGCCGGAAAAACGTTTGTCAACATCCTCGGCGGAATAACCGGCAATCGCAAAAGCTTTGTACATTATTTCCGGCAGATGATTGCGGATTGCACCGCTGGAAAGTTCGCATCCGTTGCAGACAATGTCATATTGGAAAGCCGTGATATGCAGAGGATCCTTTTCGGCCAGATCGCGTAATCCGCCTTGGGGCATGGAAAAAGGATTGTGCGAAAAAACCATTTGTCCGGTTTCTTCATCGCGTTCAAACATCGGGAAGTCTGTGATCCAGCAGAAACGGAAGACGTCCGGATTGATCATCTTCAGATCCTGTCCCAGTTTGACGCGCAAATCGGCGGTCATGCGGTTGACTTCCTGGGGGCGGTCGCAGACAAAAAAGACCACATCGCCTGTTCCGACCTGGCATTGCGCGGCAATCGCCTGCAATTCGTCGGCCGTCAGAAATTTGGCTATGGGCCCTTTAATCGCTCCTTCTGTCCAGACGAGATATGCCAGGCCTTTGGCGCCGATGGTTTTGGCGTAATCGGTAAGCTTGTCAAAGAAGCTACGCGGTTGGGTCGCGATGTTTTTGACGGGGATCGCCCGCGCTTCGCCGCCTTGTTCGATGATGGAGCGAAAGGCGTTAAATCTGGATGTTTTGAAGATGGCGGAAACATCGCGCATTTCGATGGGGATCCGCAGATCCGGTTTGTCGGTTCCATATTTTAAAATCGCTTCCGCATAGGGAATACGCGGGAATGGGGCGGGGGTGAATGATTTTTTGGAAAATTGCCGGAAAAGTCCGCAAAACACGTCTTCCACCACAGCGAAGACGTCTTCCTGGTTTACAAAAGACATTTCGAGGTCAAGCTGATAAAATTCACCCGGCGAGCGGTCGGCGCGCGCGTCTTCATCACGGAAGCATGGCGCAATTTGGAAGTAACGGTCAAAACCGGCTATCATCAGCAGTTGCTTGAATTGCTGGGGCGCCTGTGGCAAGGCGTAGAATTTGCCGGGATGCACGCGGCTGGGCACGAGATAGTCGCGGGCGCCTTCCGGTGAACTGCTGGTCAGAATTGGCGTTTGAAATTCATGGAAGCCTAACGCATGCATGCGTTGACGGATAAAGGCGATTACCTGCGACCGTAAAATGATATTGCCGTGCAGGTGTTCGCGGCGCAGATCAAGATAACGGTAACGCAGCCGCGTTTCTTCGGGTCCGTTTTCATCGGCGTCAATTTGGAGCGGCAAGGGGTTGCATTCCGATTCCAGTGTAAATTTTTCGGCCACAAGCTCGATTTCGCCGGTCGGCAGATTGCGGTTGACTGTTTCCGGCGCGCGCGCCACGACGGCGCCGGTAACGGTAATAACGCTTTCGTGATGCAGGCGCTTGCATTGGCTGAAAAAGGGGCGATCAGGCTGAATGACGATTTGAGTCAGACCATAATGATCGCGCAGATCAATGAAAAGCAGCTGACCGTGGTCGCGTTTGCGAAAAACCCATCCGGAAAGACGGACGGTTTGATTGATTTCGGATTGGCGTAATTCGCCGCAATTGTGTGTGCGATAAGGGTGCATATTTTCTTTGCTTGAAACAAGTTTAGCTTGGTTGGTTTTATGACTCGTTGCCGAAAATACCCATGGCGCGAAACTTGGCATAGCGCGCGGCGAGCAATTGATCGGCGGGCATTTTAAGCAATTCCCGCAAATGCGCCAAAATGTTTTGTTGTAATGTTTCCGCCATGACTTGGTGGTTGGTATGCGCGCCGCCTAATGGCTCGGGAACAATGGTGTCAACCAGCTTGGCTTTCAGCAAATCTTTCGCGGTCAATTTCAGCGCTTCGGAAGCCTTGCCGGCATAGGCGCGATCCTTCCATAAAATGGCGGCGCAACCTTCCGGCGAAATGACGGAATAATAAGCGTGTTCGAGAATTAAAATCCGGTCGCCGACGCCAATGCCCAAAGCGCCGCCGCTGCCGCCCTCGCCGATAACGGTCACAACAATCGGCACGGGCAAGAGAAACGATTCCCGGAGATTGACCGCAATGGCTTCCGCAATATGGCGTTCTTCTCCGCCAATTCCGGGATAGGCGCCGGCTGTGTCCACGAGGGTGATGATCGGACAACCGAATTTTGCCGCCAGCTTCATCAGGCGCAGCGCCTTGCGGTATCCCTCCGGATAGGCCATGCCGAAGTTGCGTTCGAGATTGCTTTTGACGTCGCGGCCTTTCTGAGTGCCGATGATCATGACGGGAATTTCTGCAAGCCTGGCGAATCCGCCCACAATGGCCTGGTCATCGGCAAAATGACGGTCGCCGTGCAATTCAGTGAAATCCGAACACATGGCGGCAATATAATCCAATGTATAAGGGCGTTGGGGATGCCGGGCCAACTGGACTTCATTCCACGCTGTGAGATTTTCGAAAATGGAGCGTTTAGTTTCGGCAATCTTGTTTTCGAGTTTGACCAGTTCGTTGGAGACATCAATGTTCTGCGACTCGCTGAAAGCGCGCAATTCTTGAAGCTTGGTTTCCAGCTCGACAATCGGTTTTTCAAAAGGAAGCGTATGTGTGGCCATATCGGTTATTCCGTAATGATGACTTGTGTGCCGAGCGGGATGATGGTGAAAAGCTCCTCGACATCATGGTTATGCATGCGCACACAACCGGCGCTTGCCTGTTGGCCGATTGTTTCCGGTTCCCATGTTCCGTGAATGCCGTATCCGCGGACTTTTGGTGTTTCGCCGGTGGCTTCGAAGGACATCCAGCGTGTGCCGAGCACGTTTTCCTTGTCGCCGAATGGCACCATTTTGCCGTCCGGTCGCCACCAGGGCGGTTCCTCGATCTTGTCGGCAATTACAAATGTGCCGACGGGCGTTGTGCCATATTTGCCTGTGCCGACCCGATAGCGCTTGAAAAAGCGGTTGTTGGCGGTTAAAAGCAAATCGTTGCGTTGTTTGCTCACTGCGATCGCAAATGTGGCGTTAAAAATGCGCAGACGGTCGCCCGGATGCAAAACCGAACGTTGCAAGACGTTGCTTTTTTTGATAAGTTCGACAGTGGTGTGAAATTTCTTGGCGATCCGGATCAGGCTGTCGCCCGGTTGGACGATATATTCTGTTTTTTCCGGCATTT
>CAZMFH010000189.1:0-5031 GCA_964565485.1 uncultured Verrucomicrobiota bacterium
ACATTCCGATGGTTCTGACCGAACTGCAGAAAGCCGGCTATACGGACCCAATCAGCATCCATGCGGAATATTGCGTTTACTTTTATGAAGTTACCAAAAACATTGAAGCCACCAACAAGCTTGTTGCGGCGGATGTGCAATACGTGCGGGAATGCATACGCAAAATATAGTTTATTTGTTTTTTAAAGATAGTTTTTCCAAATCGCTTGGTGGAGGAGCCTGTGAGTATTTGCCATCTGTGGTTTTAATGATTTTGCGTTAAGCGAAATACACGATTTATAACAGAAAAAATGAGTCTCGGCTAAAATTATGTGTGATGGGCAAACCCCATCGTGAAGGAGGTATTGCGCATGCGATATTTTTATTTGGTTTTTCTTTTCACAACGCTTTGGGGTGCTTGCGGCATGGCGGCAAACAGCTTGACTCCCTCCGGTTTGCAGGATGAATTGGTCGGAGACCGATGGGGCGATGAGGCGCTCAATGATCGTGGCTGGGGATTGTTGCCGCCGATTGTTGCCAAACCGATCTATGAGATCCAAGGCCAGGGCGTAACCGCCCATGCCCTGATGACCCAATTGCCGGCTCAGGCGCGCGTTGAGGAAGGACGCCTGTTTTTTGAGTTGCGTGGCGGCAAGGCGCTGCTCGGCATCGGTAATTGCGAAAAGCAATTGCCGATTGCGGAGCGTCCTGATTTCGGCCAGCGTTTTGATGTTGAAATCACTTTTGACCAGATTGGGCCGGGTGTTACCGAATGGCTTCTGGTTCCATGGTCGGATGGCCATCGCACAAAATTAAGCGAATTGGCTGATAAATATACGGCGTCTGCCAAGCAGCGCGGCGTGAATGTGGAAGAAGATCTGCAAAACAGGCTCTATAATTACTGTCGTCGCAAGGTTGAAGGCGCCCAACAACATGTTATCCGGATTAACGATACCGGCGCTTTTTACCGGCGTGGATGGATGGAAGGCAAGTCGCCGTTTGACGGATTTGATTTGGAGATCAAAGGGGAGCCTGGGATCGGGATCGTTCTGCATTCCATCCGTATCTTTGAAAAAACGCGCGCCGGTGGGTTCCGCAAAGAATTTTGTTTGCCGTCCGGCGCAGTCTGGCGCGCTGCCGGCAGTATCAGCCGCCGCGCGTATTTGTTTGTGAACGGCAAGGAAGTGCCCAGCACAAGTCCTCTGGCGCCTCGTCCGCTCGGGGTGTTGCAGGAGATTGATTTAAAACCGTATTTACAGCCGGGCACAAATGTTTTGGCCGTCTATCCTGCTTTTACCGAATACGCAGACGCTTTTTTGATGGCATCGGTGGTAATGGAGTCGGGTGAGATGCTTGATTTAAGCACAAATCCCGAATGGCTTTATATTTCCGATCGTGGCCCAGGCTGGGATTTGCCGGGTTATCAAGGCGCTACGGAGGCGATCACCAATTGCCGCTCCAAATCCACATCCTCGCTGGGCGCAAAATTGAGCGCGCATCAGTATGGGTATCGGCTTGATTTGCGGGAAGGCAAATTACCGGCCTATGAAGGTTTGTTGTTGTTTACCGCGCCGGATGACGATCAGCTCTATTACAGCGCCGGCGATTATTTTTGTGTTAAAGCATGTTGTCCGGCGGGGTTGGCGGCCAGGCAGCCGGCGGTTGAATGGCTGCTCTGCCGTTATAATCAGGGAGGGGCGCTTGATCAGTTTGCGGCCGGGCATTGCGCCGGTTTCAAAGTCGAAAATGATTCCCTGGTCTTTGAGCTTGCAGACAGCAACGCGCAAAAGCTGGAACAAGGCGTTTATGTGCTCAAAACCGTTCTGCGCGATGCCTCCGGCGCGGTGATTGAGGATCGGATTCCGGAGGCGGTGATTGTAACCGGCCAAATACCGATGCGGAAAACGGCCGGGTTGACTTTTGAGGATGGCTTGGACTTGGAAGAGGAATCTGTTTTGGACCTGACCCGCCCGGATGATCCCAATTGGCCCTGGATGGAGATTGACGGCAAGCAGGTGTGCGAGACTCCGATTGTTGTTACGCGTAATGGGCTTGCCTATCGCGAGACGCGTCCGCTCAGCAGCACTTACGATACGCAGGTTTTGATTAGCTACAATTATGCCTTTAAACATCCGGGCGACTTTTATTTGATGGAATTGGAATATCCCGATGATCAGCCGCGTTTTTTTGGCGTCAATCTTTGTTCCGAGCATGATGGACCAGGAGATCATAGCAAGGCCGGTCCTTCGGTTTGGACTGGCGTCAATCATTTGAACAGTGGCAAGATGCAGCGCCTGCAATGGCTGTTTCGCCCGGATTATGGATATACCTCGATTAATTTGACCAATATGCTGGCCGGTTCAACGGCGGCTGCTTCCAAATTGCGGATTGCACGGGTCAAAGGGCGTCTGCCGGAATTGGATGTTGCCGGCAACGCGCGCAGATTTGGCGTGTTGACTGAATCGGCGGAAGCAGTGAGCGGATTCGGCAAAACTTTTCGCGCGCGCAAGGCGGCGCGGAAATCTGCGGATGCGCCGGATGCTGCCTCGCCACTTCTTGGATATCTTGAGAATTTCAACGCATGGCTGGATACCTGCGGACGCTATGTGGAATATCAGCGTTGGGCGGGACAGAATCTTATTTTTATGGCTTTTTTTCAGTACTCCGGTAACCGCCAAAATGCGGAAGCGGTATCGCCGAACGGAGATTCAAGGGTTGTCCGTAGTATGGCCGATCTGGCGGCGCGTGTTTTCCGCAATAATGGGATTGATTTCTTTGCCAGCATTGAATACATGAGTACGGCCGATTTGGAGAGCAAATATGGCGAGAAACGTGTTGACTTGCGCGAATCGCCGTTTCGGATTGACGGGCAGGGACGTGAAGGCCGGGTTTTCCGCGGCGGTTATAATGTCAATCACGCGGAAGTCCGGCGTTCGATTACAAGCGTGGCGCTGGAGGCAGCGCGTAAATTCAAGCGTTTGCCGAATTTCCGTGGCGTTAATTTTATCACTTCTTTGCCGGGCGGTATGGCACCGGATCATTTTCTGGATGATGGCCCCGGTCAGGCCAGCAATTATAATTTCCGCCGCGGGGCTTTGGATCCTTTGCGTTTTGATTACAGCGATGCGACGATTCGCCGTTTCGAACAGGCATTGGGGCGAAAATTACCAATTGACGATCAGAGCGCCGAACGCTTTCAGGAACGATATCGGCTCTTGACTTCAGAAGCCATGCGCGAAAAGTGGATTGCCTGGCGTGCGCAAAATCTGCTGGAATTTTTCCTTGAAGTGCGCGATCAGTTGCGCGCGATCAAGCCGGATGCGCTGGTGTGTCTTGGTTCGATTAGTCCCGCGTTTTTTGCCGATTACGCCACGGCTTACGGCGCTTCGCTTGAAGGGACTATGCGCCTTTTTGGATGGGACTATGCGCTTTATAACAGGCAGTTGGGATTATGCGCTGTGCCTTGGCTGCAAACGGGACGTTATAGTTTTTCCGGGCGGTTCAGTGGTAACTCCCGCGATTACGAAAATTATCTCAAACGACTGCGGCTCAATGTCGAGCCGGCCTTTTTAAAAATTGGCGATGGCGACACAGCCCGGATCGGTATGGCCGATTATTGCTGGCTGGAATTGGAGCGGGGTGCGCAAAGGTTGTTGCCCAAGCGTGAAGGCTGGCAGGTGCCATATCAATATACGATGGAGGGCTCGGAGCAGGGCGAAGCCGCGCGCCGGCCTTTCATTCAGGCGCTGGCGGGTACGGACTTTGACACATTGCTTTTCGGTTTTACCGATGTCAACATGACGATTGGCAATGAGCAGCCGTTACGCGAGTTCATGCGGTTTTTCCGCGCGCTGCCGCAGGAGCGTTTCGAGTTTGTGCCGGGCGACAATCAGGAATTGATCGTGCGGGCGCTTAAAAAGGATCGACAATTTATCTTTTATGTCCTGAATCCTGCCCCCTGGCCGGTTGATGTCAAAGTTTTGGTTAAGACCAAGGGCGCGGCCCGGAATATGATTACCGGCGAACCATGCCCGACCCCGATTCAGACAAAAATTTCCGGCTATCAAGGCGCGGCATTTGCAATTGAAGGGGAGGCGGAAATGCTGGGCTGGGAAACCAAAGGAGCCGGTGAATTATTTGCGCGCTATCTGGCGCATATGCGCGAACAAGCGCAAAAAATGAAGAGTTGGCTGGCGCATTCCGAACTTGTCAGTGTTTTGGCGGCAGATGACCGGTCAACGATGGAAACGCTTGTCAGTCGCGCCCAGACTGCGCTTGACGGGGAGCATCCTGCGCAAGCCTGGCGGATCATGAATGAATGGCCGTTCACCTGGCATGCTTATGCTCTTGAGCGGCAAAACGCCATGCTGGCTTTATACACGGAATCCGATCCTGCGCCTGCCGAATTGGGCCGGAAAACAATGCTTGCGCGCCGCATTGCCGCGCCGCCGACGATTGACGGCCAATTGGATGAAAAAGTCTGGAAGGAGCACGAAGCGCAAGTTGGTTTTATTGATCAGGAAGGGAATCCTTCCCGGCTCGGCACAAAGGCTTGGGCGGCGTGGGATGATGAATTTTTGTATCTGGCCTTTGATTGCCGCGATAATTTCCCAGATCAATTGAAGGCCACGGCGCGCGAGGAAAGGGAAATAATGAAGGACGATTGCATGGTTTTTCTGTTGCAGCCGGATTTGAAAAAGAAGCGGCATTACCAGATGGCGGTTAATTCGGCCGGCAGCAAGTTTGATCAGCGCGATTATGATTATAACTTTGCGCCGGAATGGCGCGCGGTGGCGCAGCGCGGAGAGAAAAACTGGACGGTGGAAATTGCGCTGCCGTGGAAGGAGCTTGGTGTTGAGCCGCCTGTTGCCGACGCGCAATGGGGCGTCAATTTCTGCCGCATTTTTCGGCAAAACAAATTGCCCTGGTCCGCTTGGAATTATATGCCGACTGACTGGCATAATCCGGCCAATTACGGCGTTTTGACATTTACCGGTGAATGATATGACAGCCAGGGCTGCGGCATGCTTGGAAAAGACGGCTCGGCCGGGA
>CAZMFH010000190.1:0-5009 GCA_964565485.1 uncultured Verrucomicrobiota bacterium
TTGTTCGCGTGGAACATAATGGATGCCATGCAAGGTTGGCGACATTGATGATGTGGGGATTTTAAACGGCTGGATAAAATATGTCCGAAACGCCATGGCCACAGCCAAGGCCACAACGAGCACCTCGATATTTTCACGCCAACCTGGCCAGCGTTTGGGAGGACATAGCGCAAGTGTTGCCCGATGCAAGGCTTCTGCCACAGTACGCGCATTAGCCCAGTTGCGCGAAGTCAGAACGTTGCGCGTGTTCAGGATGGCCTGGTCAAGTCGTTGCAAGTCTTCATCCGAACTGATATCCTCACGCAAATTGCGCACATGGCGCGCCTCCTTCAACATGCGCCGTAATTGCTCGCGTAAACGTCTGTTTTTCAGGAAGTTAAGCATGCCCCTATTCTCCCGACTTTAACACGGAAATAAAAGCTTCTTGTGGCAAATTCACTTTGCCCACCAGTTTCATTCGCTTTTTGCCCTCTTTCTGGCGTTCGAGAAGCTTGCGTTTGCGAGTGATATCGCCGCCATAACATTTGGCCGTTACATCCTTGCGGAGTTGCCGAACAGTTTCGCGCGCAATAATTGTGCGGCCAATGGCAGCTTGAATGGGAATTGAAAACAAATGCGGAGGAATGACATCTTTCAACGCCATGCACATCTGTCGTCCGCGCGCCTCGGCTTTCGAGCGATGAATCAAACATGAAAATGCGTCCACACTTTCGCCGTTCAACAAAATATCGAGACGCACCAGATCGCCTGCCGCGTATCCGTTATGTTCATAATCCATGGAAGCATAACCGTGGGTAATACTTTTCATGCGATCATAAAAATCAACCAGAATTTCATTGAGCGGCATGCTGCAGCTTAACATCACCCGCCGCGTATCGAGCGAATCAGTTTTTTCGATTGCGCCGCGCCGCTCCATAATTAATTTCATCAGATCGCTGATATTTTCGTTTTGGCAGACGATAAAAGCTTTGATCATTGGTTCTTCAATGCGTTCAATCCGCGTTACATCCGGCAAAAAAACCGGATTATCCACATTGATTTGTTCGCCGTTTTTCAGGTGGACATGGTAAACAACGCCCGGATATGTGCCGATAATGTCGAGATTAAATTCGCGGCGCAGGCGTTCCTGGACAATTTCCAGATGTAAAAGTCCAAGAAATCCGCAACGGAACCCAAATCCGAGGGCAACGGAAGATTCAGCCTGAAATGTGAAAGCGCTGTCGTTAAGTGCCAGACGATCCAAGCCGGCTTTGAGTTTCTCATAGTCAGCCGTATTGACCGGATAAATGCCGCTAAAAACCATGGGCTGCACATTTTTAAAACCAGGCAACGGTGTCGTGGCCGGGCGAACGCCGGTTGTGATCGTATCGCCGATACGAATGTCGCGCGGTTCTTTAATGGTGCCGACCAAATATCCAACCTGGCCGGCTTCCAATTGCGGCATGGCTTTTGGCTTCGGACAAAAAACACCCACCTCTTTTACTTCCGCATGAAAGCTTGAACGCATAAAGCGAATACGATCGCCGGCTTTCAGTGTGCCATCCATAATCCGGACATAAGGCAATACGCCCCGATAAACATCATAGATCGAATCGAAAACCAGCGCGCGCACACCCGTTTCCGTTCGGGTGCGTGGGGCTGGAATTTTACGGGCGATGATTTCCATTAGTTCCTGAACGCCTTGGCCCGTTTTAGCGCTGATCATGCATATTTCGTCAGCCGCCAGCGCCAGCACTTCTTCAATTTGGCGGGCAACATTTTCGACGTTAGCCGTCGGCAAATCAACTTTATTAATCACCGGAATGATTGTGAGATGATTCTCCATGGCCAGATAGGTGTTGGCTACCGTCTGAGCTTCCACGCCTTGTGCGGCATCAACCACCAATAATGCCCCTTCACAGGCGGCCATGCTGCGCGAAACTTCGTAGGTAAAATCAACGTGTCCGGGGGTGTCAATCAGATTGTATTCAAGAATTTCGCCGGACCGCGCTTGATAGCGCATGGTTACCGGATGGCTTTTGATGGTAATGCCGCGTTCGCGCTCCAAATCCATGCTGTCTAAAACCTGGTCGCGGAATTCGCGCGCCTCCACGGTGTTTGTCAACTGCAGCATGCGGTCGGCCAGCGTGGACTTGCCATGGTCAATATGGGCAATAATGCAAAAATTACGGATTAAAGAAAGACGATCGCTCATAAAACTTTTTGGTTTGGTCAATTTTCGGCAAGAGCCTGGGCGAATACGGTTTTTGCCGAATTACGCATGGCGTTGATATCGCGCGTCATATCACCGGAAGCATAAAGGGCGCTGCCGGCCACGAGCATATTGGCGCCGGCGGCTGCCGCCAATGGCGCGGTTTTGAGATCAATTCCGCCGTCTATGGATAAGTCAAATTTGGCCATACCATCCCCCACCCCTTGTTTCGGAGGATGCGCGCGCAACCAGGTTCGGATGGCCTTGACTTTGGGCAACACTTCCGCCATGAATTTCTGGCCGCCAAAACCGGGATGGACCGTCATGCAAAGCACTTCATCAATTTCCTCCACAAATGGCAGTAATGCTTCAAAAGGCGTTTCAGGATTAAGCACGACGCCGCAGCGGACGCCCAGTTTCCGGATAAGTCGCAAGGCGCTGGTGATATCGCATCGCGCTTCCACATGAATCGTTATTGTGGAAGCACCGGCTTCAACAAACGCCTGAATGAAGTGATCGGGATTGGTCAGCATCAAATGAACATTGAGCGGAATTTTAAGGCAACGCCGGGCCATCTTGACGACATCCGGACCCATGCTGAGATTGCGCACGAAATTGCCGTCCATAATGTCAAGATGCAGCGCATCCGCCCCGCTTGTCTGGGCTTTAACGGCAGATTCTTCGAGTTTCCCGAAATTTCCAGCCAACAATGACGGCCAGATCTGGATATTGTTTTGCATGGGCGGAAACATTATCAAAAGGCATGCCCGCATGCAACCGCAATCGACATCGTTCAAGTCTGCGTCATGCTCGGCGGCTCGCCCGGAGGTCTCGCCCCACCAAAGCCACATTGGGCCATAATGGCGGGTCGAAGCGTCTAGCCCGAGCCGCCTTTTCCTAACATGACACAGTTCTGCGACACCGCTGAATAGCCTTGATCACATTACGAAATCGCCGGATGAGATAACTATTCCATCGTTAGAATATGTGGCATGGATATGAAACCCTGAAAATTGTCCCATCCTTGCTGGAAACAAAAGCGGCTGATCCTTTCAGATATTTCTCGGTCAGAAGCTTGATGCTGTAAGTGCCGAGTCCGCGCCCGCTGCCCTTTGTGGAGAACGAGCGCTGGAACACTTGCATTTGAATATCGCGCGGCATTTTGGCCGGATTATGAACCCAGAACTGAACCTGTTGCATCTGGCTCACACAACCAAGCGTGACAGTCTCACCCGGCTTTGAGGCTTCCAGCGCGTTCTTGGTCATGTTACCCAGCACTCTTAGGAGCAAAACATGGTCGGTTGTGAACAGAACATCCGCAGCTTGTGTGTCTATCGCAACGGTGCGGCCATGCGCAACATCGTATGTCCGGTACAACTCGACGATTTTCTTGATAATATCCATGGAACTCACGACAACAGGTTTGAGCGTAAGTTCGTTGTTCTCCGCCGCCGCAAGCATGCGCTGACTGTTGATCTCGTCAACTATCATCTTGGAAAGATCAAAAATGGTCGTCTGGTACTGCTTTGCCTCGGCAGCATCCGCGTCCTTCAGCAGCTCGGAGAAACCCTTGATGCCGGCGGCAGTATTCAATATGTCGTGGAAGAATATCCGCTCAAGCGCGCGCCGCCGCTTTTCGTCACTTATGTCCATCACCGCAAAAATGGTCAATCGCAATCCTTCAACTTCAAAGGGCGTTGCCCAAACGCGCAGGTCGAGCGCTTCCCCGTCCGGTTTGATGGTAATGCGGCACTCTTGGACATCCGCGTTGCCGTCAATGCTTGATAGAATCGCCTTCACCGCGCCACAAGTTTCGCAAAATTCCGTGGTTCCACAGCCGCCGGTGGTCTCATCGGAATGCTTACAGTTTAAGGCCTCGCCAGGGCGCTTGCCTACCACAGCGCTCAAATCATCCGCCTTGATCATGCGCAGAGTCGTCTTGTTGGTATAGACGATCTGGCGCTGCTTGTTCAGAAACATGACGCTAATCGGCACGGCATCAAGAACTCCCGCGATGCATGGCGCTGACGCAACAACGGCTTGAGCGCTCTGCAAATCGGGGAGCGAAGCCCTCTCGGCTGTGGCGAATAATGTTCTCAATATCTTTTCCATAGCACTGATCCTTTATCCCTGAATTTACATTTAAAAAACGAAACTGTAAAATAAAATATGAGGTCATCAACATATTGTAAAAAAGAAAAATCTGATTCGCACTGTTCAATAATCGTGATTTTTCGAGTCGGCAATAAGAAATCTAACCAACGCGAACACGCTTCCAATTTATTCGTAGGTTCGTTTTTAAATGCAAATTCCGAGTTTATACGCGTGGTCCGGAGGCGATGATTCGCGCAAATTGCAGGCCGGATTCGTATTTAGCAATTGCCCCGACCAGTGTTCCGATTTGCTGGGCGGCAAACGCCGATCCGATCGTGTTGGTAACACGGATTTCCAGTTCAATTGATTTTTCCTGGCCGGCTTTCGCAGGCAAATCAAACGCCCAAGGCCAATGGGTTCGCACACCCAATGCCAATCCACTCTTTGCTATCCGCGCTTCCGCCACGCCCTTGCGCGATCCTACCTCAAGCCGAAGCGCACCCGGTGGCAGATCGGCAAGATCAAATCTGACCGTATAAATCCCGGTGCCGCTGTAAAAAGGATAACCCTGTTCCTGCCAAGGCCGCTGATCCAGATTTTTGGGAGCGTCAACAATGTTATTCCCAATCACGGCAAAATCCCCTAACAAATAAACGTCAAAGGTCGGTTGAAGAACATTTTCATTATAAAATATTCCCCGCATGGTGCGCTCGTAGAATTCCGG
>CAZMFH010000191.1:0-738 GCA_964565485.1 uncultured Verrucomicrobiota bacterium
TTCGCTTGATGGTGTAATATCGGTGCCGGAAATATCATATGTGTCAACCACCTTGTTGCGCCATGTCTCCCAACGCTGTGAATGCTCAAAAGTATTCAAGCCGGAAACAGAAGACTCAAATGTCCGTGCGCGCGCGGCGCCAATCCGCAAGCCACAATCAAGATGCTTGGTTTGCTTGAAGTAACGCTCCAATTCCAAGGAGACGCCTCCGCTATAATCGGAATTTTCCTTGCTCTGTGCCTCGCTGGTCGTGGTCCGCATGCTATGCTCGCGCCAGACCCGATCCACGCCGATAAACTCTATTGTCTGGCCTTTGACCTGCCCCTTGCTGCTATAACCCCAATTCCATGTGCCACTGTCCAGATCGGTATAGTCATCATAGCCAACGTAACCATCATCATAAGTCCGACGCCCTTCCTGATTCATATCGCCCGCCGGCCCCAACCAATGAGTGTCTTTTGACAACGCCTCAAACCGCTCGCGGGATGAATAACTACCGGCCTTAAAGCGCTGCAATCCTATCCGGCGACAAAACGCGCTGGCCGCCAAACGCCATTTGCCTTCTGCCACATCCTCTTTGGCCACAGCTTCCTTGACAGCTCCGGACAAGCGCGCGCCGAATATTTGCTCTCTTGTTGCGTTTGTAGCCGGAACAGCAACCGGCGCGGAACGATCTTTGTTTAAAACACCATTCAGCGACCCGGCAAGCGTGCGCCCAAAACGCGAAGACGGCACCTG
>CAZMFH010000191.1:748-4923 GCA_964565485.1 uncultured Verrucomicrobiota bacterium
ACCTGTGCCGGCTGAAGCTGAGGCGGAACTGACTTCTCCGCTTGCGGCGCGACAACAACCTCGGCAGCAGGTTGATCGTCCGGCTGGATCTCCGGAGCCTCAAGCGCCTCGGCTTGCTCAACCTCAGTCGCATTCGGTTCCTGAGCACAAAGCAAAGCGATCGGAAGCAACAATCCAAAGGCCACACAACCAAGCGCTTTAAAGATGCGCTCCAGATTTATGCGCCGCAAGTGGTAATAATATTGCATAACAATCTTTCCCCCACTATTCATTTTTGCGTATCAACATCAAATTTATGGCCTCACATTGCGTCCGGAAATCACCTGATCGCCTTCCGTTGACTTGTGCAGGAACCAGGTCGCATCACGACGCGAACGCTGGAAGAGCGCCTCATCATCATAACCATCGCCGTCATAATCCGCCGGAATGGGTGTTTGCCCGGCCGAACCGACCTGAATGGACTGCGCCTGGTTGCCAACTTTGACAAACCATGTTGACGATGCGCGATGATAAACCGCTATCTCCGCATACCCCAAACCGTTGTATTCAGCAGGCACCGCCGTATAACCCGGCGCGCCAAACACAACGTGTTGCGCAGTATAATGCGAACCGGAAAGCATGATCAACCAGTTACCCGACGATTCCTGATAGACAGCCGGATCCGTCTTGCCATCGCCGTCATAATCCGCCGGAACGGCATAATAACCGGGCGCCCCGAAGCCGGAAGCCGAAGCTTCGGCATAACCGGAAGCCGAGAGCAGCACCCGCCATGCCCCTGTGGTTTCCGCATAAACGCAAGGATCAGCCTTGCCGTCGCCGTCATAATCCGACGGATGCGGCACATAACCAGGCGCGCCAAACCGTTCCAACCGAACAACGGCATAACTGCTTCCGGAGAGCATGACCATCCAAAGCCCGGTGGCTTCATCATAAACGGCCGGATCGGCCTTGCCATCACCGTCATAGTCCGCCAGCGTCGTATCCATCCCGGGCATTCCGAAAACCATTGTTCCCACATGGTTGGAGGCAGGCACAACATACCAGCGCGCGCTATCCTTGCTGTAATACCACGGATCGGCGCGTCCATCGCCGTTGAAATCCCACTTCCGTCCGCCACACCAACCGATTTCTGGTCCGACAGCGGTTTCACCCAACGCGCAAATCGCCTTAAGCCAGTAATAGTAATGAACCGCCGGACGCACAGCAAGATCGCGATATGACGTCATACTGCCGCCAGCCATAAGCTGGGCGCCGTGAATATCGTCATGAATGTTGCGCAACAACTCATAACGCGTAGCGCCGGACGAAGCATTCCATTCAACGCGAATTTCATGGCGCAAACCGCGACTAACCCGGAATCCGGCCACAGCCAGCGCCCTCCAACCGGTAGCAGGCGCGCTGAAGACACTGAGACAACCGGCCACACCGCTGGCTTTGATCCAATAATAATAGGTAACACCCGGCGTCGCTGTCGTATCATCATAATGCGGCAACGCAAGCTCCGCTCCGGATATTTTCTGCGCAGCATTGGAATTGGACGTGTGATGCCGCCAAACCTCATAGCCAAGCGCATGCGGCAAAGCATGCCAAGCGACAGCCACTTTGCTTGTATAACTGCCATCGCTGGCCGTTACCCCGCCCGGCGCGGACAGATTGCGCACACCGGCATCGGAGGCGCTGAACGCGCTGACACCCAGATTGTTTGTGGATTTTACCCAATAGTAGTAAAGCAAGCCCGGTTCGGCCGTCACATCATTATACGCCAACCCGGCGGTTAACCCGATCTTGGTGGCGCCCGCAGACACATTAACCGTATGGCGCCAAACCTGATAACCGGTGGCATTCGGGGCAGCATGCCACGACACAAGAACCTTGTCGGCAAATGTTGCATCGCTGGCTGTTACACCCGTCGGAGGATCAATCTGGCCAACATACAACACCACAGCTACCGTCTGTGTCTTGCCACCGCCATTGGTCGAAGCCACAGTGATCAAACCATTGCTCACGCCCGGATTCCATCCGGCGGTATTGGCATAATGCACTGTAACCGTACTCATGCCAGGCGCAGCCAAAATTCCACCGGCCGGGTCGGCGCAGCTAATCCAGGACGCATTGGTCGCCAACGTATAGGTCAACGGCTCCGTCCCCGGATTACTGATCACAAAACTCTGCGCAACCGGAGTGTAACCAATGTTAACTTCATTGGTCAAAGCGCCTGGATCAACGAGCAGATCCATAACTTTCATCACCACCATCACTGTTTGCGTCGCACCGCCGCCATCACTCGACTTCACCTGCACCAGAGCATTACTGGTAGCCGGTTGCCAACCTGCTGTTGAAGCATAAGTCAAACCCACCGGATTGGTCGCATAAGCGCCTCTTGAACCGCTGTCCGGAACAGGCGTAACCCAGGCGGCATCGGTTTCAATCGTATAATTGAAGAGCCCTGCTCCGTTATTTGCCAAGTCAAACGCCTGCGCTGCCGGCGTCCGGCCGATCATGACGGCATTTGTCAAACCGGTCGGCGCAACCAACATTTCCATAATATCCAAAACCACGGCAACCGTCTGGGTTTGAGCCGGATAATCCGCCGACAAGCCATTGGTAACAACCACCGTTAGCATGGCATTACTTGTGCCAACATCCCATCCGGCGGTGGAAGCATAATTGATTGCCACAGAATTAGTCGCATTGCCGTCAACTGCGCCGGAATCCGGATTAGCCATGATCCAAAGCACATTGGTCATAATAGCAAAGTCAATATTGCTAACGCCACAATTGATCAAACGTAACGTCTGCGCTCCGGGAGTCAATCCGATCATGACCTTGTTTGACAAAACTATCGCATCTAAAGTCCAGCACATCGGATTCTCAAAAGCACCCATATCAACGTTCGGTCCAATCAGACGCGGATTACCATCCAAATCATCAGCACCGATCATCCAAGCCTGATTCAAACCGGTATTATAACAAGGCGAATTGGTGTTCAACCTGAAATTGCCGCCGGCAAAATCAATAAATGCCGGATCATTTGTGGTGTTGCCGGCACCGGAAAGTCCGTTAGTCGGCATCACGCAACTGTTACTGAACACCAATTGCTGTCCGGCGCTTACCGACCAGTTTGAGCCAAAATTATTATAGACAATGGTATTAACACAGGTTCCCGTCGTGGCATCACCGGCAAATACACCAAACCCGTTGGTCAAGGCCCAATTTTCAAGAATCGTGCAGTTTTCAACCAGACCGCCACCGACAAACAACACACCACCGCCACCGTTGGTTGCGGAATTGCCCATAACCAAGCTGTTACGCAAAATTCCGCCGGCCGCCAAAGCCGCACCACCGCCGGAATTCGTGGTGTTATTAGCCAACAGGATACAGTTATCCATCAAACCGGACTCAATATAGGCTGCTCCGCCGTTGGCATTAAAATCAACACCGGCGCTGCAATTGGTAATCGTCAATTCGGTTACCCGCGCATCGGCATGCGCCAGATGGAAGCCACGCACGGCATTGCCGCCGTTGACCATAACGTTTTCTTTACCATCCCGACTTTGAACCGTTACGCGATTGGTAATGGAAACTGTCGCCGCAAGATCGTAGACACCGTTGGAAACCCAGACAACGGAACTGAAGTCATAGGTGTTCGCCAAATCAACAGCGGCATTGATACTTGTTGCCGCCATGGCCCAGTTCGTGTAAGGGGCGATATGTCCGCCGTCCAGCGACACATAATAAGCGGAAGGCGGACTCTCGACAATCAAGGTCACATTGACCACATTGGTGGCGCCAATCCCGTTGGATGACATCAGTGTAACCGTCGTATTGCTCGTGCCCGCTGTCCAGCCAGCCGTATTCGAATAAACAAGCGTCAGCTCATTAGTGGTATTGGCCGCCAAAACCGCGCTGGTAGTCGCGCAACCCACCCACACATCAGCGATCGCTACGTTATACGCAAAGCTGATTGTTCCCGCATTCCAGACATTAAACACATGATTGCTCGGCGTATCGCCAATAAAGACGGTATTAGTCAAATCTGTCGGCGCAACCTGCATAACGCCGTTAAAATCAAGCGCATTGAGCGCCACCGCCACATCCTGCGTTGCCCCAACGCCATTCACCGTCGCAACTTCCACCACTGCATTACTCAAACCTGCCGACCAACCCGTCGTCGG
>CAZMFH010000192.1:0-4854 GCA_964565485.1 uncultured Verrucomicrobiota bacterium
ATCCGCTATGCCTTTCAGCGCGCGTAATGTTTCCATCCGTTCGTAGCCGCTTGTATTGTAAACAACCGGCAAACGTGTTCCTGTCCGGCAAGCCAGTTCGAGCGCTTCCGTAATCATCGGCAACCATGGCGTCGGACTAACCAGATTCCAGTTATGGCATCCGGCCGCGCGCAGTTGTCGGAAAATTTCCGCCAATTGCGCAATGGACCTTGGCCGCCCTTCGCCGTTCTGGCTCCAAGGATAGTTTTGGCAATAGAGACAATTCAAAGTGCAACGGCTGAAAAAAACCGTTCCGGAACCTTTGGTTCCGGATATGGGCGGTTCTTCGCCGAAATGCGCGCCATAACGGTAAACCTGGACCATGCTGCCGGCTTGACAATAGCCGCGTTCGTTTTGCGTCCGCTTGACGCCACAACCGCGCGGACACAAACGGCAATGCTCAAAAAGATTGTTCCATTTGGTTTGCAAACATTTCCCGCACAGTTGCTCCGTTTGCTGTTTGCGGATTTTCGCGGTTCCGTTATTCCTCCTCTTCCTTGATTTTTTCGGCGCCGGCAATTACTTTTTGGGCAATCTGGCTCGGCACGATGTCGTAACGGGCAAATTTCATTTCGAACGAACCGCGTCCGCCGGTGATGCTGCGCAGTTCCGACGAATAGCGGAACATTTCCGCCTGCGGCACATCGGCGGTAATCACCTGCATGCCGTCTTCAATGTCCACGCCCAATATGCGTCCGCGTTTATGATTGAGATCGCCGTTAATGTCGCCCATGGATTGTTCGGGCACAAAGACGCGCACGGTCATGATCGGTTCAAGCAAGACCGGTTTGGCCTTGCTCATTGCATCGCGGAACGCGCGCGCTGCGGCAATTTTGAAGGCAATTTCCGAGGAATCCACATCGTGATAGGAGCCATCGTAAACGGTTACCTTGACGTTAATAACCGGAAACCCGGCTTGGACGCCATGCGTAAGCGCTTCGACAAAACCTTTTTCGCAGGCGGGGATAAAGTTGCGTGGGATCACGCCGCCGACTACGGCATCTTCGAACCAGCCTTCATCATCTTCGCGTTTTGATTGGATGCGGCAGTATACTTCGGCGTATTGTCCGCGCCCGCCGGATTGCTTTTTATGTTTGTAGTGGCCTTCGCCCAATCCGGTGACTGTTTCTTTGTAGGAGACTTTTGGTGTTTTGTATTCGACTTCGATATTGCTGCGCTTTTTCATCAGGTCGCGCACTACCTCAAGATGCATGTCGCCCATGCCGGCCAGCAACATGTCATGTGTGTCGGCGTGCCGTTCCACCCTGAGGGTTGGATCATCTTCCACGGCGCGCGAGAGTGCCAGGCCGATTTTATCGTCGTCGCCCTGCTTTTTGGCTGTAACCGCCACGGAAACGACTGGCGCGGGGAAGGCCGTTGGTTCAAAACTGAATTTGGCGCCAACGGAACAAAGAGTATCGTTCAAGCCTGTGGCTTTCATTTTCGGCAGGGCGATTATATCGCCGGCATGGGCCTCTTCGACGGGAGTGGTTTTTTTGCCGCAAGGCATGAGCAACGCGCCGATTTTTTCCTTTTGGCCATTGGTCTGATTGATAAGTTCTGTGTCCTGTTTCAATGTGCCGCCGTATACGCGCAGGTAAGCCAGTTTGCCGGCATAGGGGTCGGTTACATTGCGCCAGACAAGCCCGACAAAGGGTGCGTCGGGAGCCGGATTGATTTCGGCGCCGGCTTTGTCTTTGATCTTGCGGTCAATTGGCGTGGGGAAAAAGCTTACTATTCCTTCGAGCAGTTCATTGATGCCGCGGTCTTTAAGCGCCATCACCGCAAAAACCGGCACAAGATTCATTGCCCCCACCGCAGCGCGCAGTCCTTTTGCGGTTTCTTCTGCCGTCAGTTCGGCGCCGCCCAGGAATTTTTCGAGCAAACTGTCGTCTGATTCCGCAGCGCGTTCGGTCAGGGCGGCGCGGCAGGCTTGCCACATTTCCGTGTTGCAACCCGGGGGCGGTTCGGCGCTTAATACGCTGGCGACGCTGTCGTTGGCCGGCAACACAACCGGAACGCATTTTTGGCCCCAGAGCTGTTGAAGATCATTGAGGATTTTGTTGAAGTCGGCGTTTTCCTTGTCCAGCCCTGTAATAATCACCGCACGTGGTAATTCAAGGGTCTGGCAGCGTTTCCAGGCGCGGGTGGTGCCGACTTGAATTCCGGCAGTTGCGTCCACGGCAATTAAAGCGCCGTCGGATACCCGGCTGGCGCATAATACCTGGCCGAAGAAATCGTCAAACCCGGGGGTGTCTGTCAGGGCAAACTGATGTTTTGCGCCTTGGCGGGTTTTAAAGACGCCTGAAAATGATTGGGCATAAATGCTTATTTTGCGGTTAATTTCCTCTTCTGTAAAATCGCTTGCGCTGGTTCCTGCGCTGAGAAGTCCCATTTTGTCGGCCAAACCAAGCTTCGTCAGCATGGCGTCACAAAGCGTGGTTTTCCCGCTTCCCGTATGTCCCATCAACGCAAAATTGCGCACATCCGCCACGGCGATATCTTTCACTATATGTCTCCTGTCGGTTCGCTCTTCCGTTTTTGTTTGAATTATTCAGGCTTAATCTTGGTGATTGGTGGAGGATAAGGGAGTTGAACCCTCGACCTCTTGAATGCCATTCAAGCGCTCTAGCCAACTGAGCTAATCCCCCATACATTGTTGGAACGCAAACGGATTTAGTCTTTACCGTGCCAAAAGTCAAGCATTGATTTTTCAACAGTCATGCTTTTCTTCCTTGCGCGATTCTGGCGGGGCAGTATAATGCGCACTTATGAAAACCATTCTGTTTGATGAGCATGTGTCGTTGGGCGCGCGCATGGTCCCTTTTGCCGGATGGGAAATGCCGCTTTTATACCGGGGGATTGTGCCCGAGCATCTTTGGACGCGGGAACACGCTTCGGTTTTTGATATTTGCCATATGGGTGAGTTTGAAATCAAAGGAGCGACGGCTGAGCGTGATTTGGAAAAGCTTTTGACCATGTCGGTGGCCGCGCTCAAGCCGGGGAGGTGCGCCTACGGCTATCTGTTGGCGGAGGATGGCGGCGTTCTTGACGATCTGATTTGCTTTCGGTTTGGGCCGGAGCGTTTTATGTTGGTGGTCAATGCCGGGACGTTGGCCGGCGACCGCGACTGGATCAGGGCGCATCTTTCTCCGCAAACTGTTTTTGTTGATCTTTCGCCTGTAACCGCGAAGCTTGATATTCAGGGTCCGCGTTCGCGTGAATTGCTCGAAAAAGTTTTTTCAGCGCCTTTGCCTGAACTTGGTTTTTTTCGTTTTCAAGAGTTGGAGCTGCTTGGCAGCGCTTGTTTGCTGAGCCGCACCGGTTATACCGGAGAGTGGGGGTATGAGCTGTTTGTGCCGGTGGCGGTTGCTCAAAAATTTTGGCAGGAAATTTTGCGTTCCGGCGAAATCAAGCCGGCCGGACTTGGCGCGCGCGATACCTTGCGCGTTGAAATGGGCTATCCGCTTTACGGGCATGAGCTGCGCCGGGAATGGACTCCAGCCGGCGCCGCGCATGGACGTTTTCTGGAGCTTAACAAACATTTTATCGGGTGCGAGGCTGTTCAACGCGCTTTGCACACCGGCGCTGCGCGGGAACTTGCCGGGTTGATTTTGGAAGGGCGCATGGCCGGTCGCGCCGGTGATGTTGTCCTGCAGGAAGATGCGGTGGTGGGCGAGCTTACCAGCGGGCTTTTTGCGCCCAGTTTGAATACTGCCGTTGCGCTGGCTTATATCGAGCGAGATTGTTGTGTGCCGGGCAAGGTTGTTTCCGTTTTGACACGCGGACGGAAGCTGCCGGCCAGGATTGAGCCGTTGCCGCTCTATAAGCAGGGCAGTGCGCGCAGCGCCGTCGCAAAAAAGTAAAAATTTCCGCGCCGGCAATGGGGCGTTTGAGCGGCGTTTGAAGCGTTTAGAAGGATCAGGATGAATTCACAAGAGCAGACAGCAAGTGGTGTTTCAACGGATGAGCGCGCCATGCTTGCCGCCATTGGCGCGCGTAACATGGACGATTTGTTCGCGGATATCCCGCCTGAATTGCAGACGGATGCCTTTGCCGTGCCGTCCAGGCTTTCGGAGATGGAAATGCTTCGCCGCATGGGGGAACTGGCGGATGCCAATGCGCGGCGTTTGGTCAATTTTTGCGGCGCCGGTTTTTATGACCATTTTATCCCGGCGGCGGTGGACATGCTGGCCGGCCGCGCCGAATTTTACACGGCTTATACTCCTTATCAACCCGAAGTGGCCCAGGGCACCTTGCAGGCGATTTATGAATACCAAACTGCGATGGCGCGTTTGACGGGCATGGAGCTTTCCAACGCTTCGCTCTACGACGGCGGCACCGCGCTCTTTGAGGCGATTATGATGGCCTTTCGCATTACGCGCCGGCGGCGGGTGTTGATAGACGAGGGGGTCAATCCGATTTACCGCACGATGCTCAAGTGTTATTCGGCCAATCTTGATTTTGAATTTATCGAAGTGCCGTTGTGCGATGGTCGGGCCGATCGGGGAGCGTTGCAAAAACTTTGCGATCAGCATCTGGCCGCGCTGATTCTGCAAACACCCAATTTCTTCGGATGTCTGGATGATTTTTCCGATCTGATGGAACAGGCGCATGCCGTCGGTGCGCTGGGGATTGTTTCCACTTATCCGCTTGCGCTGGGGATCATCAAGACTCCGGGCGCGATGGGCGCAGATATTGTTACCGGCGAGGGGCAGAGTCTCGGATTGCCGCTTTCATTCGGCGGCCCCTATCTGGGCTTTATGACCACGCGCAAACAGTTTGCGCACAAAATGCCCGGCCGGATTGTCGGCG
>CAZMFH010000193.1:0-3075 GCA_964565485.1 uncultured Verrucomicrobiota bacterium
GGAGACACCCTGAGCGGCCAGGTTCATCACGCCAATGGCCGTCGCCCACTTGTTTTGCTGCTCCCAATCGTCCATATATTTTCGTTGATCGGCAAGTTTGCTGGCAAATTCCCGGTCTTCTTTCTGTATTGTGGAGTCAAATTGTCTTGCTTTTTCAGCCAGTGTTGCGCTGAATTGTCTTGCTTTTTCAGCCAGATTGGCTTCTTGAAGATCGGTTTTTTTTGCTTGCGCATCCGCGGTCTGCTGGCTGGCAGCCAAGCCGGCCATATAGGCCGTCGCTGCCGTTTCCAGATCCGGCGTTGCGCGCACGGAACTCGGGGCTGCGGCCGCCTGCCTGAGCTGCCGGTGGTAAACAACCGGTGAACCTAACATTGCATTATTCATAACCCCCTCCTTTAACCCAAGACTTAAAAACCAAAACTCAAAACTTATTAGCGATCGGGTCGCTCAATATGGAACTCAACCCCCCAGGCCAAAAGCCGCATCCCGCGGACTTCACTGGAATCCGAGGGAACGGTTGTGGAAAAACGCAGCCGGTGGGTCCACCCCAGATGGTCAACTTCCTGTGTGTGGCGGAAATTTGCGGCCACGCTGTTCATAGGCACATTGGCAAGCGCCGTGCCGACAGTGTCTCCGTCGGCGTAATGCGTCACGGCGCAGCCGCCGGATTCAATAATCAGCGAATCGCCGGATTCATCAGCCAGGATATCTCCGTCTTCCGCAAGGAGCGCGTCCGACAGAAACGATGAGCCCATAACCTTTAGCGCCCGGAGGCGCGAGATGTCCCAGGCGTCGCCCGAGGGGATGAATTCGCCGGTTTCGATAACCTGAACCGTCGGATCTCCGTCCCATAAAAGACCATCTTCCAGCCGCATCATATAGCCGTTGTCCCGGCAACCATACACATAGCGCTTGCCGTCCTCGTCTTCTACGCGGAAAGCGGCGGCCGGGTAAGGCTGGATCGCGGCGCAGGGGACGGTTTCATACCATTTCTTCTCGATCAGGTCATAAACCAGCCAGCAATTGATGGTTGTTTGAGCGGGACCGGACGGGATGCACAATTTATAGACGCCGTAATCCGGATCGAACCATCCCCGGGCATTTTCAATGGCGGAAAAATTGACACAGCGATCGTCGGTAGGATCAAAATAGCACTCAATCCCGGGCACGGGGATTAACCCGCCGGAGTCAAACATGATGGGTCCCGCGTGCGAAAGCCACATGGCAATCGAACGGACGGAATTGGCGTCGGCGGAAATCCCGATCTGGTAGGTATCCATCGTCAACGGCGCGGGGCACCCCACGGAAGACGAAATCGGATAAATACGGAAAGTGGACGGATCGTAACCGTTCAGGATATAGGTTTCATAAGCCTTGCAAAAAATGCCGAAGGAGTAGATTGACGAGCTCAGGCGGTTGTATGTTTCGCACGCGCACGTCAACTCTCTTCCGGCATCTCCAAAATACAAAGACTGCCCATCCACCCCGCGCGAGCTGTCGGGACCATTCCAGAATTCCGGCGCGTTGGTCATAGCATAATCGACACGATTGCCTTCATGGTCAGTCAGCGATCCGCACAACATGGGCCGGTTTAAAAAAGAAAACGGAAACTTGTAGGCGCCGGGCGCGCTCGGGGAAGAAACGGCGGTGGCGTACCACACTTCCACGGCGGCGGACAGCGTCGCGCTGACCGTCACGGCGTAGTAATAAAGCGGCGTTCCGCCGTTAATGCTGACCTTGTATTCTGCTCCGGCGGCAGGCGGCGTCCAGGAAACCATGCCGGTTTTGTTCAGGCATTTTGTTCCGCCGTTATCCAGCGTTCCGTCGATTTGGTTGGCGCATGCAGGCCAGCTGGCAATCGGATCGCCATTGGAATAAGCCACGGATGCCGTGGCGGCATTGGCATTGACCTTGGCGGCGTCGCTGGACAGGGATAATTTCAGGGCCATCATTGGCGCTGTAAAACCAAAGAGCAACTTGTCTGATGACGTCATGTCGTCCAGGGCGATGTACGTGAGTTCGCTGTAATCTGCCGCACTGACCGTGCAATCCCGATAAGTGCCTGCGCTTTGGTCGTAAAACAGGACGGAGGCGGGCAGGATTGGCGTTCCATCCCACACATCGCCAACGGCCTGAAACGGCGCGTCAACCGTTACCTGGTAAACCGTGGCGGTTCCGGCGGAAAGCGCGAACTGATACCAGTAAAGAGACATCCCTTCGATAACCCTGACTTTTGCCGTTGCAACGGTGGAGGTAAAGGTCAAGGTTCCGGTTTGCGCCATAGAGGCGGCGGCCGGTTTGGTATTGTCTGTAAGGGAGGCCAGGGCGGCCCAGCCGGAAGCGGTAAAAACCTGCCCGGTAAGGCTGCTGGCGGAGGTATTCCCTGCGCCGGTCTTGATATACAGCTTCACGGCCTGCGCGGGACGGGTGCAGCCAATCAAAAACACTCCATTGGTGGCGGCGGTAATCACAGCCACCTGATCATCGCTGGTCAGATGATTATTGACCTGCTCGGTAAAATCTTTGGGGTTGGTCAGGTCGGCCGTGGTAACGGCCGCGGTGGACGTAAGAAACGCGCCAACCTTCATCTCGTCGCCGGACCAGATCATGGATTCCTGCCCGTTGCAGTACGCAATCGCATTGTTGGGCCACTTGCAAAAACGCCCCAGACCGGCGCCGCCCGCATCCGTATGCAGCGCGGCGGCTTCAAAGTCGCCCTGGCCTGGAATGGCGGTCTTGTTTTGCAGTACCTGGGACGCTGTCAGTGCCGTGTTGTACGCCTGCACCAGGACGCGGGACTTAGTGGTATAGGGCGATATCATTTGAATCCCGGACCGGATCTTCAGATAGGTCGTAAGGGCGGTTGTATTAATTTTAGTATATCCCTGGACGCCTTCCGTGCCCTGTTTGCGCAAGCGCTGATTCTGTAAAACGGTAAAGTTTTTCGCGCCAACAATCAAAGGCGCGACGCCCGGAAGCCAGCGGCCCTCGTTAAATTGATATTGCGCCCGCTTAAGCGGATCGTCTTGTGTTGGTTGCGGGGCAGTTAGCGCCGGAGCTTGCGGCTTGACAGGC
>CAZMFH010000193.1:3175-4817 GCA_964565485.1 uncultured Verrucomicrobiota bacterium
GCAGACAAACCGGGGGCTTGCGGCTTGACAGGCGTTGATGTGCCTTCATCCGAAACGGGCTGTGGTGCCGTTAAGCCGGGCGGCAGAAGCCGAACTGTAGCGCCTGCTTCGTCCTGGGCGCTTTCCGACAGCGTCAAACCTGGTGAAGGCTGGGCAAGCAGTACCTGTCCCAGCTCATCGTTTGCGGCGTCCGGCGCGGTCAAGGATGGATGGGCGGGCTTGCGCAAAACCAGGTCTTCTCTTCGTTCCGTCGGTTTTCCTTGATTAGGAAGTGGTTTCATTCTTTCCTCTCGCCTGTAATCTATCGCCTGTATCCCATGTCCATATACGCATCCGGGGCCTGCTCATAATAATCAAACGCAACAAACCGCAGTTCGGAGACAAACATTCCGGAAAGCTGCCGGGCCGCGGCGCCGTAGCGTGGATATTTTCCCAGGGCGCGCGCCATACTCCCCAAAAGAATCAGCGTCCAGAACTGCCTGGGAATCTGTGATGGCGAAGTCAGATCCGGATCATCTGTAAATATTGCGGTCACACCGGCCGCCTGAAAAGAAGTAACGCCCGGTGTAAATATTCCGGCGGTATTGATAACCGTCACGGTGCCAACGGCAATATGCTCTTCCTGTAATTCAGGAAGACCGGCCAGCGCCAGAGCCGCGGAGGCATAACCGGTGGCGTTGTCCGTGGCTGCGACGGCGTCGATGACCTGGTCAGATGATATCTCCAGGCGCCAGGCGCCATAGGTATCGGCGGGAATTGCAGAACCCGTGGGCGCTGTTCCGGTCGGATTGGCGGCCGGCTTGTATCGCGCACCGATACTATATGTCACCATCGGGACACCGGCCTCGGTGGTTAATTCTTCTGAATCTTCCGTAAGAATGGTTTCCATCAGCGCGCCGGATACCATGAAAATAAATGAATCCGTTGCAATACGCGTAGCGTTGCTTCCGACCCGTAAATTGGGTGCGGGAGATATTTCCGGAGGCGGCGCACACAAATAGGCATGAAGCGCATGTACTGCGGCAGGCAGTGGATCGATGCCGGCGGTCGATCCATATTCCAGCCAGCATTGCGGATTAGGATTATTGGTATCTGCAATATGACCGATCTGACGCGGCAGGATTTTTCGAAGCGCATAGGCATGGCCGGCTGTGGGGATAAATTCCATCGCGGCAATGCGATAAGAATCCGCCAAGGCTGCCACGGCGCGGTTTTGCTCCGTGGTGGTCACTTGCGCATCAATGATCTGGTAGCAGCAGGCCGTCTGCGCGATCTCGCGCTGGACATCATTGATAATATCCTCCAGTTCGTTATCCGACCAGAAAGCGGCAATGGGCTCCGCCAGAAAATCGCGCAATCGCAGCCTAAGATCCGTCATGTCGAAATTTGCAGACATAGTGTTCTCCTAAGAAAGGGGCATGAGCCTAACGCCTATAGCCCATAGCCTATTGCCTGTTTTTTATTCATATCGCATATCCGCATGCGGCGTCGGGGCCTGCTCATAAAAATCAAACGCGTGAAAGCGAAGCTCCGAAACATACATAGCTTCAATTTGTTGCGCTGCTGCGGCATAACGCGGATTTTTCGAAAGGGCGCGCGCCATGCTCCCCAAAAGGATGAGCTGCCAGAACTGGCGGGGGAT
>CAZMFH010000194.1:0-4810 GCA_964565485.1 uncultured Verrucomicrobiota bacterium
GCGCCGAATCGGCGGACTATTCGGCGCCAAACCGGTGGTGAGATCAAATTGCACGCTCAATGACCGCATATTTTTTGTATTCATAAGTTTTACTTTAAACCCGGCCGTTTACCCCCGCGTAACTGCGGCAATTTTTGAAAGTTCATCAAACAAAGGACCGGACGTTGGAATATCCTTGTGAAAAACCTCCGCGATCACCCGCGTCCAGCCGTGAATAAAATAAATCCAGCCATCTTCAATCTGTAGATTATCGGCCTCCCTGCGTTTTTTTGCCTGCTCAAGAAAAAGCAAATTGCCGCGGTAATTGAACTCCCAGACAATGCCGTTTGCGGGAAAGCGCACCGCATCGCTCAAGGGCGAGCCGGGCGCATCCTTGCCCAGCCCGGTGGCATTGACCACCAATGATCCCGGCTTCAATCGCGCGCAGATGGCATCATTCATTTCCGGCTGCGGCGTCAAAACATATTCCACCGGAATACCGAAATTCAGTTGCCGGTGAAAAGCGCGGATTTCCTCCAAACGCGGACTGGAGCGATTACTGACAATGATTTTTGACGGACGGTTGGGGCCATGCTCTCTTTGCATGAGATACCACGACAAGGCAATACATGATCCGCCCGCGCCCATAATCAAAACTTCAGCGCCCGTCTTTTGCCAGTGTTGACGCGGCAGGAAAGCTTCCAAAGCCAGGCCGCTCGTAATCGGATCCTTGGCATGTCCGACCAGGCGTCCGCCGCTCTTGGAAATACTGCTGATTTCATGCATCATTTCCGCCAGCGGATCAAGCTCGTCAAACTGATCACGGCAGGCTTTCAGCAAATCAAGCTTGTGGGTTGTTACCAGCGCGCCCAAGGCCAGTTTGTCGCCTTTGATAAAATCAACCGCAGCGCGGTATTTGGATGGCTCGTCATGCGGCTTGAAATCCATGCCCTGAATGGCGCAATCGCCCAAGCGCAAATACTTTGCCCATTCCGGAAAAACTTTCATAATAGACGATTTGGCCGTTGTAACCCCGATAAAAAACATGGTCGGCTTTTCAATTTTACAATTGCTCATTCTTCGCTCCAATGGTTGATGGTTTCAAGCAAACGCGCATAACAGCGCAAACGTTCGGCATAATATGCGCGCAGACGCGCGTCAGGTTTCGTAACAGCGCCAGACGCAATCCAGAGCCGAGCAGCGGCATCCAGGCTCTCAAAAAGCCCGGCGCCGAATCCGGCCAACATCGCCACTCCGCGCACCGCGCCTTCCGCGCGCTCAATCCGCGCCACCGGACAGCCCAACAGATCGGCCTTGATCCGGTTCCATAAATTACTGGCGCTGCCCCCGCCGGTAATACGCAGTTCACGCAGCGCGGCATCCGGCAGAAGCTCGCGCAATATTTTAAGATACATGCCATATTCCAAAGCCACGCTCTCAAGCAGCGCACGATATAAGTGGCCTGCGCCGTGATTCAAGGTCAGCCCCGCCCATGCCCCGCGCAAGCGTGGCCAGCCCGGCGCGACACGTCCCGCCAGATGCGGAATAAAAAACGGAAGATCATCCGCCGGGACAATTTTTGCGGCCATTTTTTCCAGTTTTTTGTAGTCAACCGGCGTGCCGGCAAACATCCCGGCGATATTCCCGCGAAACCATTCGAGATTCATACCCCCGCCTTTGATATAGGCATAAAGATGCCAGAGACAAGGCGCGGCCGATTGCGCGCAAGCCAAAGTCCGATGGCGATAATCGGGCTGAAACGATTTTGTCGTGGCGGCAAAGACGGAAGCCGTTCCGGCCACATCAACGCAGACACCTGCGCGTGTCGCGCCGCAGGCCAGAAATGAAGCGGCCGTATCGCCGCAACCGGCAATCACTGGCACACCCGGCCGCAAACCGCAACGCCGCGCAAACTGGGCGGCCAACTGCCCGACAATCTGCCGGGAATTTATAATTGCGGGTAATTTTCCCGGATCAACCGCAAAAGTTTGGCAAAGCCCACGATCCCATACACCGCGCCGGTTATCGGCAAAACCGCTGAAATGCAGATAGGTTTTGTCAATAAAAGCCGCGCGCGCATCAAGTCCGCAAAGCCGCATGACGGCATACCCGCCCGGCTGAACAAAAACGGAAATAGCCCGGAAAATCCGGCGCCGTTCATGCATCCACCATAAAATTTTCGGGCCATGATTGAAGCTTGGCGCGCCACCGGTTTTGCGAACGATTTCATCGCCAGCCTTTTCTTCCATCCTGGCAATATAGGGCGCGCAACGCGTGTCCAGCCAGGAATCGTAGGGTGTAATCGCGCGTCCCTGCCGTTCAATACCGATAATACCGGCCATTTGCCCGTCAATGCCGATCGCGGCAATTTTGCGCGCATCAACACCGCTCTCCCGCACACAAGCGCGAATTGTGCGGCAGACCGAAGCAACCTGTCTTTCAGGATCCTCTTCGACAACACCACCCGCGCGCAAGTATGGCCGCGACTTTTCAAAGCTACCGGCCAGACAACGGCCGGCAACATCAAAAATGGCCGACTTGGTTCCTTGTGTGCCAATATCAACACCAATCACAAATTCCGGACGCATCGCGTTCAGCTTTCCGTTAAAACAATTTTGAGCCCTTGGCCTGCCATGGCCTGTTCGTAAGCCGCAGCCAAATTTGGCAATGCAAATCTATGCGAAATTACAGGCCGCACATCAACCCGCCGCGCCGCAATCAAATTTAAAGCCGCGCGATAATCCACAGCCGGACCGCCGGTTACCCCGGTAACCGTCAAATGATTATAATGAATGGCATTGCAATTGAAAGTTGCGCCTTCCGCGCCGCGCAACCCGGCAAAGAGGCAAAGCCGGCCAAAAGGCGCCAGCAGACCGAGCGCCTCCTCGGCAGCTTCCCGCACCGGCGCGGCAATTATCGCCACATCAACCGCGCCCGAAGGGCAAAGCGCCTTGATCCTTTGCGCAACATGTTCAGAGCCGTTATTAATAACAGCATCCGCCCCCAGCTCAAGCGCTTTTTGCAGTCTGGTCGCAACCGGATCGGCAATAATCACACGCGCCGCGCCAATTGCACGGGCAAGCAGCAAGTGCAGAAGCCCCATCGGCCCGGCGCCATAAATGAGAATGCTTTCGCCGGGCGCCAAACGAACGGCCTTTTGGCCGTTCAAGACACATGCCAGCGGCTCCGCCAAAGCCGCTTCGTCCCACGGAACAGATTCCGCAATTTCCACCCAATTGCCCTGCGCAATCGCTTCCGCCGGAATCCGCACAAAAGGAGCATGCGCGCCGTCAATATCAATGCCAAACGCCGAAAAATCCGGGCATAAATTCGCCATACCGCGAATACAGGCGGCGCAATAGCCACAACCCCAGTTTGGCGCAAAACCAAGCCGCATACCGGCCTTCAAGCCCCGAACGCAACTGCCAACCTGCTCGACAACGCCGCAGAATTCATGGCCAAGCACAATGCGCTGGCCGGCGCTTAACTTGCGGTGTCCGCCGCGCACAATCTTGATATCCGTGCCGCAGAGCGCGGCGGCTTTAACCCGCAGAAGCGCTTCGTTATCCCCTATTTCCGGAATGGGCAATTCTGTTACGGCAAACCCCTGCCCTTGCGTATAAGTGGCGCTCAACATGGTTGTATCTCCACCGGTTTACCGGAGCGAATGGATTCATTCCCAGCCATGACAACCTCAACAGCCCGCAAACCATCAAGACCGCCGACTTTCGGCGTGTCATCTTCCATAATACAACGCACAAAATCACGGTCTTCGGCCAGATAGGCATCCGCAAACAAGTCCGTCCAACTCCGAACTATCGGACTTTTCATGCCATCCTTGTTACAGGCAACCACCGCCGATTCGCGCAGCGAACCAACGCAAATTATACCTTCTGTGCCAAGAATCTCAAGACGCGCGTCATAGCCGTATTTGACGCCCTGCGCACCGTTCACAACCCCCTGCATGCCGGATTTAAAAACTGCGCAAAGCGACACCGTATCATAAAAATCAGGAAAATCAACACGCGCTTGCGGACACCGAAAATTGCCGCCAACCGCATAAACGCTTTTAAACTCGCTGCCCGTAAACCAACGCAAAACATCAATATCATGACTATTTACTTCAGCCAACGGACCATTGCTTTTCCGCAAATCAAACATCCAGGGCAAGGGATTGCTCGGACCATGCGTCAATGATTTCACCTGCACAACCGCGCCAATGGCGCCCGCCTCAACCTGCGCGCGCGCATGCAGATAACTCCGGTCATAACGCCGCATAAAACCAATTTGCAACTTGACCCCCGCCTGCTTGACCGCATCAAGCATTTTGCAACATTCTCCGGCGTTCATGGCCATGGGTTTTTCGCACAAAACATGCCGACCAGCTTTGGCAGCCATGACCACCAACTCACAGTGATACGCCGTAGGAGTTACAATAACCACAGCATCCACTTCCTTGTCATCCAACAAATCCTGCGCTTTTGCAAAAGCCTTCACACAACCCAGTTTTTTTTGGGCAGCCGCGCGCAACGTCTCATCCGGCTCAGCCACAGCCACCAGGCGCACACCCTCGACACCCGATGCCATATTCATGCCATGAATCATTCCCGCCCTGCCGCAACCTATCAAGCCAATACCAATGATCCCATTTTTCTTAGACATAAATCTCACTCCATTTTCGACCAAAACCGAATTCTTTTGTTTGCTTTCAAATATATTCGTTTGCTTTTAAGTATGCAAGAAAAAAATAATCGAACAGTCCAAGGCTGTGTCATGTTCGAAAAAGACGGCTCGGTCGGGACGCTTTGCCCCATCATTTATGGTCAAATGT
>CAZMFH010000195.1:0-4792 GCA_964565485.1 uncultured Verrucomicrobiota bacterium
AGAATGGGCGCGCCATTGCGGCTGATTGGCGTTTCCAGATTGGTCATCACATAGTCATGTGTTGTGCCGAGCGCGATAAAATCGCTTAAAATCGGCTCAATTGCGCCGGAGCGAAAAGGCTGTTCGTAGGCGTCAATGGGACACAAATCGCCGGTGTGCAGCATGTGCCAGGATGGTGTGCCTTCTTTCAGTGAGAGCAGGCCGTCTTTGGCAATTGGAAAATTAAGGGGCATGATGGCCTTCCTGTGAATGGGCTGAGTTCAATCAATATTGATTTGTGCGTAATGAAGATCCAGCCAGTATGACAGTTTGCGCAAGGCTTGCGCCTTGTGTCCGGCAACGGCAACAAGGTGATGCGGACCGCCGGCCATGCTGTAGCGTGTCAGGAAATCGCCAACCGGCTCCTTGAGTTGAATGCTCCAATGCGCGATGTCGAGGTGTTCCAGCGGTGGTTGGTCGAAGATGGTTGTTTCGTAAGTCAGCAGTCCCGGCTCGCCGTTCCGGTTGATGGTGATGCTTGCCAGAGTGACTGGGCCGGGTTCGAGCGTGAACCATAGTCCGACATAGGGCTGAATGCCGGGCGCCCAAAATGGTTTGGGCACCATGCGTATGCGCCGGGCGGTGTGGGCGAGCGCCGGGTTGCATTCCTGCATATGGGTCATTAAAACGCGGTTGTTGGCATAATCGGTTGTGAACATTTCCGCGAAGGTTGAAGAAAATCCCATTTGATGGATTTGCGCCATGAGCGTGGCGGTCAAGATATCGCCTTCGCCGGCATAGCCCAGCCCCTCGGCCATCATTTTGTTTATGCCCAGGAACGGCAGCGATGGCAGGCGTCCGTCGGCGATCAGATCGAGAAAGTTCATGGTCAGCGCGTCAAGCCGCTCGTCTTGAACAAGCCGGCGCAAGGCGATTTCAAGTTGGGCTGAAACACGATGCATGGGCGTTGTAACGCCGGCGCTGATTTCAAACCGTTCGCGGTCGTAGGCGATGCCGGCGTCAATTTCCGCCGGTGTGACTTTGGCGATGTTTTCCACCAGACGCGCCGGACTGATAAAAATTGCGTGCGGTCCCCATTGCATGGCCAGGCGTGTCGTATCAACTCCAAAATCGCCCATGTCCTGGAATGGCGCGCCCAGCTGTCCGACGCGCAGGCGCGGCGCGGCGCGCGCGGCGCGCGCCGCCGCAAGCCATTCTCCCAGTTTTGCCAAACTGGTTTGATCGCGGTAATGTCCCGATTCCATGCCGAATTTTTGGCCGCTGCGCGTCAGAACGTGGGTAACATCCTGAGTGCCTTGCATGACATGGTTTTTTCTGAGCGTATCAAAACTGTAATCTGCGCCGATAGTCAAGGTTTCCTGCGTGTTCCAGATCACGATCGGCAGTTTGGCGCGAACCAGCGCGCGAACCGACATCAAGCTGGCTGTATAGCAGAGCGGGATCAGGAGGCAGGCATCCAGTTCATCGGCTTCCGCTGCGGCAAGGGCTGCGATGACATCGTCTTCACGCAGGCAAAGCCGGCTGACGCCTATTTCCGCCATGGGCGCCAGTTCCGCTTGAAAGAGCTGGAATTGCGCCTGGAACCTTGCCGTGGATTCAGGCATGACGCGGTCATATAATTCAAGCGCCAACCCGAGGACGGCTATTTTGGTTTTTTTGATTTTGGCTTGCACGTTGTTTGTGGTGTCCTTAATCATCGGATGGTTTGGCGTCCATGAACGGTTTGCCGATTTTAACGGGCGGCGGCACAGCAATTTTTTCCGGCTGGAAGCGTCCCGCCAAAGTTACGGTTGCTTCGGTCAGCTTGCGCGCTGCCTCTTTTTCGAGATAATTTCCGCCGGTTAACAGGCATTCATAGCCGCCGCCGTTTGGCCCAAAGACATCCGGAGTGGGCAGATAACCACGGTGCCCATTGGTGATTTCGGAAACAATTGTATGTTCAAACGGTGAGCGTGTTTTGATTTCCATTCCGACGGCGGCAAAGCATTCCATCTGATTGGTCAGGATCAGTGTGTTGCCGATTTGCGCCGCGCCGATCCGGCAGGGGATTTTGGGTTGTATCTTTTGCTTATGACGCAGCAGTATGATATCGCGCGCAAAACGCGGCGGCTTGGTTTTTTCATCGCCGGCAGCCTGGGCATTCAAGGCGGCCACGGTTTCCTGATAACGTTTTGCGCTGAAAGGACGGTAGTCAAGCATCAGGGTTGCTTCGGCGCATTTCAGGGTTCCAAAAATATCGGGCTGGTTGCGCACCAGCGCATCCACAACCGCAAAACCGATCCGCTGGCCATGTATTCTGGCCCAGTCATCGCCAAACCGGTAAGGCTCTTTGCTCAAGCTGTTTAATTGGGTAACATCCCCGCAGCAGCCGTTCAGGAATACCACTACCGTTTGTTGGTCGGTCAGGCGTTTGACGGTTTCGCGCATGTAATACGGATAGTCCGCCGAAAAACCTTTCGAATTATGCGTGGCGTGGCAGCCGAAATTGACGATTACCCCCAGCAGCCGGTTGGATTGATTGAGCGCGCCCAGGACAATGACCTCGCGATCCACCGGCCCGGCATCGGCGACTGTTTCCGGATTGCCGATGCCGGCATGTGTAACGGTGCGCCCGTCTTGCATGCGCTGACGGCGGTTAAAAGAGACGTCTTCCACGCGCGCTTTGCCCATGACCAGCCGGACTGCTTCCGCGCGCCGTGCCGCGCAATAGACCGAATCAACAATGCGCCGGACAATCAGTTCGCGATAAAACGGATGCGCAACTCCAAGTTCATCAGCCATTTTCTGGCGCGCGGCCGGTGTCAGATCCTCGATTTTAAGGACTTCTTCAGGCGGCATGTGCCAATTGATGCATGGCCCGCTGCTGTGTGTATGCGAGGCGCCGAGCGCCAGATAATCCAGACGCAATTTGTGTTTTTCACGCAGAATCATGGCCGCTTCGTCAATCATTGCTTCATCGGAACAAATCAGGTCTCCGCCCAGAATGGCCACGGCGGTTTCCTCGGTCTGCCAGTAGCCGGCCGTAATGCTGAAAGGCGTCAGAATATTGTTGTCTTTCGGGTAATTGCGGTGCGTATCTCCGCCATACATGTCTACGGAAGGCGTGATATCCGCCGCATAAAACCCGGCTTTTAGTGGTGTTGTCATGAAGGCAACATTACATAAAGCATTTCTTCAATCAAGCCGATTTTCCGGGTTGGCTAAAACTGGCATTCAATTTGGAAGAAACGGTTGGTTGGCGCGGTTTGACGCCAGTCGGGTGGGGGACGCCCCCATCCTTCCTGATTGGTCGAGGATGCCTGATAATACGGCAGCGGATAACCTTGTTGCGCTGTGGAATCCGGCGGATCGTCGCAACCGCGAAACCGGCAGGCAATCGGAATGGAAGCCTTAATCGCGCAGATTGGCGCGCCGGTTCTGCGGTCAAAAACAGGGGTAAGATAACGCGCCGGCTGATCGGTGGCAAGGCGTTGCAGACGATATTGGTTGATAACGCCATTCTGCAGAATGCCATTCGTCCATGCCGCGGCATATGGCAGATACATGCATCGCCCAAAATTACCCAATGGGTCAACATGCCAGCAACGATTGCCGTTGGGAACCGATCCGTGAATATCCTGATCGGCATTAAACCAAATGGTTCGATCGGCGGGATCAACCGTGATGCCTTCAGCCTCACCGGTTACGCGCCGCTGTACAGTAATTTCAGCGCCGGATGGTTCCGCATGCAAAAGCTCTTTGACGCTGATTGAGCGATCATCCGCGGCGACGATAGTATAAAGGCCGTCATTTTTTTGGGAACCTTGAATTGTGATTTTTTTGTGCTTGCCCCAGGCGCCCGGATATTGATTCAAGCCGCCTTGCTCAAAAAAAATGATGCCGCGACATCCGGAGTTTGTGCTTATTTCAAAACGCACATCATTCCGGCGCAATGTCCAACGTGACACATCTTCGGGGTATTCATGGGACGGATTGGGGAACGTTGTCAAAATCTTCGGCTTTCCTTCGATGAACGTCATGTTGAGTAATTGCGTATCATTTAAAATCCAGAACGTTTCATCAAAATGATCGAAGGCCACACCTTCTCCTGGGGCAGTGTTTTCGTGTGAAAACTCGCAATTGCCTGTGGTTTTGGCGAGGCAAAAAATGGAAGCTTTGTCGTTTGGTTTGGCCCAGAGCCGATCAGTATAAGGATCATATGTCAGCATGCCGGGATAATGGTCGAACGCGAAACCATCGCCTATCCGATTGCCGTCACGGTCACACTGATGAATCCAGCGTTGCTTCGGATTGTCCGAGCGGCCGCCCCAGATCCAGAAAGAATCGTTGGCGCGGTCATAGGCAAGACCTTGCAAATCAACAGCAAATGCGGCAACTTGAATCAAAGGCGCCGTAGGTTCGCCTGAACGGCTGAAAGATTGCAATCCGATGCCCTGATTGCCATAACGAGCCAGGCAACTGACAAGGTTTTGGTTGACTAAATCAAACGCCAGTCCGGTATTGGCCAAAGGGCGCGGTTGATCGCTTTTGTTGGCGCCAGGCACGACAAAAAAGTTCAGCAAGTATGCATTGTTGGTTGGCTCGGCATATTGAATTTCCAGCCAGCGCAATTCCTGGCCAAACACGCCTATGCTGATATTTGTGATGACGCCAATACATAAACATGTCCATAATTTTCGGATTATTTTTTGCATCTTATATCCCCGGTCATCTTGGTTGTGCAATCATATTCATGTATAATTATTGTTTTTTTGCTTGTAAGTTCTTGATGTAAGCTATGCTGCCTCCCATT
>CAZMFH010000196.1:0-4787 GCA_964565485.1 uncultured Verrucomicrobiota bacterium
CAGACAGGAATGTCTGTGTCACCTTGTATCCCATTAAAAACAGAAACGCATCCATACAAAAACGGCATTGCCCGCATTTAACAGGCAATGCCGTAAATATCAATTGCAAAGTGTGATGCAATGTCAAAAAGCTTATTTTACTTCATGGAACATTGTCCACTTGGAAACGCCTGCTACACCACAGGCTGCATCGCAATTCGCCTTCGTGCGCCCGGAACTCTTCATATCGCAATAAGGCGTTGTTTTGACCACTTCATTGCCACCACCATCATTGATCATGTCAAATGACAAGTCAATACTCTTAATCTGGCTTAATTCCTTATCGCTCATAATAAACCACACCTTTCTTTATTGATGCTTAAGATCGCTGCAACCCAAAAAAAATAACTGATAAACACAAGTTTATATATTCAACTGGAAATGTCAACATTTTTTTCGCATATAAAAATCGGCGAATCGGCGGCTGCACTGGAAAAATCCCAGCGCAACCGCCGCAATATTCAATCTATTGCCGTATTGGGAACGGCGCATGCCGGTTAAAACATGCGCCGCGCCCTATTTGAAAGTTAACGGCAATTAATACATATCATCCATACCGCCGCCCATGCCGCCGCCATGCGGTCCCGGCGCCGGAGCTGGTTTTTCCTTTTCCGGAATCTCGGTGATCATGCATTCGGTGGTCAGCAACAAGCCGGCAATACTGGCCGCATTCTGAATCGCAAAACGCGTCACTTTCGTGGGATCAATGACGCCATCCTTGACCAGATCGGTGTATTCCGCCGTGGCCACATTGTAGCCATAGCTGCCCTTGTTCTTCTTGATTTCTGCGACCACAATGGAAGCGTCAATGCCGGCATTGGAAACAAGCTGGCGCAGAGGCGCTTCAAGCGAACGCAATACAATCTGAACGCCAATGGCTTCGTCGCCCTTGGCTTCCAGTTTTTCAATGACAGGCTGGCAACGCAGGAGCGCCACACCGCCGCCGGCCACAACGCCTTCCTCGACGGCTGCGCGCGTCGCATGCAAGGCATCTTCCACGCGCGCTTTCTTCTCCTTCATTTCCGATTCAGTCGCCGCGCCGACATTGATCACCGCAACACCACCGGCCAACTTAGCCAGACGTTCCTGCAGTTTTTCGCGATCATAATCGGAGGTTGTTTCCTCGATCTGCTTGCGAATCTGCGAGACGCGTCCTTGAATGGACGAGGTCTTGCCGGCGCCTTCGATAATGGTCGTGTTTTCTTTGTCAATAGTAACACGCTTGGCCCGGCCCAAATCTTCCATTTTAACGTTCTCAAGCTTAATGCCGAGATCTTCCGTAATGCAGCGTCCGCCGGTCAGAATGGCGATATCTTCGAGCATAGCTTTGCGGCGATCGCCAAAGCCAGGAGCTTTGACAGCACAAGCCTGCAAAGTTCCACGCAAGCGGTTGACCACAAGCGTAGCCAGGGCTTCGCCTTCGACTTCCTCGGCAATGATCAACAACGGCTTGCCGGCTTTCGCAACATTCTGCAACAACGGCAGGAGATCCTGCAGACTGGAAATCTTCTTCTCATAGATCAGAATATGCGCATCTTCCAGCACCGCTTCCATTGTTTCCGCGTTTGTCGCAAAATAGGGCGAGAGATAACCTTTGTCGAACTGCATACCTTCGACCACATCCAGCGTGGTTTCGATGGTTTTGGCTTCTTCGACCGTTACCGTGCCGTCTTTGCCGACCTTATCCATGGCATCGGCGATAATTTCGCCGATTTTCTTGTCGCCATTAGCGGAAATGGTGGCCACCTGACAGATTTCGGTATGTTCCTTGACTTTCTTGCTCTGCTTGGCCAAGGCGTCAACCACCGTTTCCACGGCGCGATCAATACCACGCTTAAGAGCCATCGGATCGGCTCCGGCAGTAACATTCTTTAGGCCTTCGCGATAAATGGCTTCACTGAGCAAAGTAGCCGTTGTTGTGCCATCACCGGCGACGTCGCTGGTCTTGCTGGCCACCTCACGCACCATTTGCGCGCCCATATTCTCGAATGGATCAACCAATTCGATTTCCTTGGCCACTGTTACACCGTCTTTGGTAATGGTCGGGGAACCGAATTTCTTGTCCAAAATCACATTGCGTCCACAGGGTCCAAGGGTCGTTTTAACCGCCCGGCTCAATTTTTCCACACCACGCAACAATGACTGACGAGCATCCGCATTGTACTTAAGTTGCTTGCCTTTATCCGCCATACTTTCAATCTCCTTTATTTAATTAAAATAACTTTAACCGTTCATTTGCTTGATTTATTCAACAATGCCAAGGATGTCGTCTTCACGAACAATCTGATATTCCTTGTCGTCAATCTTTACTTCCGTACCGCCATACTTGGGCAACAATACCACATCGCCCTTTTTGACATTCATTGGAATAAGTTTGCCGCTATCATCGCGCTTGCCGGCGCCGACAGCGACAACCTTGCCTTGCATTGGTTTTTCTTTGGCGCTGTCGGGAATAATGATCCCACCCTTTTTCTGCTCGGTTTCCTTCTCGGGTTCCACAAGGACCCTGTCCCCCAACGGCTGAATTTTCATAAACGCACTGCCCTCCTCTGTTTTTGTTTTTTTACGCTACCCGCAGCCCAAAAAGGCATGCGGCGTTTTGTTTACTTCTTATCCTTATCATCCACCATCTCAAAATCAGCGTCTATCACATCATCGCCACCCTTGCCGCCCGGCGATCCATGTGCAGACTGATTGTCGTTCCCGCCCTGTCCGGCCGGTTCTTCCGGCTGAGCGTTGCCTTCCGGCGCCTTCTGCTGACGGGATTGCTTGGCCTGCGCATAAAGATCGGCAGAAACCGCCTGCATTTCCGTATTAAGCGCCTCCAGCGCGGGACGGATACTGTCCGCATCACCATCTTTAATGGCAGCTTTCAATTTTTCAATCGCCGATTCCACCGCCGCCTTCTTGGACGAATCAATCTTGGAACCCTGTTCCTTGAGCAGCTTTTCCGTTTCATAAACGGTGGCATCCGCCTTGTTGCGAATCTCAACTGCTTCACGCTGTTTTTGGTCATCACTGGCATGTTGCTCGGCATCCTTGACCATTTTCTCGATTTCGCTCTTATCCAAACCGCTTGAAGCCGTAATGGTGATTTTCTGTTCCTTGCCGGTGCCGAGATCCTTGGCGCTCACATGCAAAATGCCGTTGGCGTCAATATCAAAAGCCACTTCAATCTGCGGCATGCCGCGCGGCGCGCTGGGAATGCCATCCAAATGGAAACGCCCAATGGACTTGTTATCCGCCGCCATCTTGCGCTCGCCTTGCAAAACATGAATTTCCACAGACGGCTGATTATCGGCAGCCGTGCTGAAGATTTCGCTTTTACGTGTCGGAATGGTGGTATTGCGCTCGATCAAGGTGGTAAACACACCGCCCAATGTCTCAATGCCGAGACTGAGCGGCGTTACATCCAACAGCAACACATCGCGCACTTCGCCCTTCAAAACGCCACCCTGAATGGCAGCGCCCATGGCAACAACCTCATCAGGATTAACACCTTTATGGGGATCCTTGCCGAATAATTCACGAACCTTGTCCTGAACCTTGGGCATGCGCGTCATGCCGCCGACAAGCACCACTTCATCCATGGCGGCAACATCCAAACCGCCATCTTTCAAACAGTTGCGCACAGGCGCAACCGTCCGGCAAATCAAATCATCAACCAGTTGATCAAGCTTGGCGCGGGTCAAATTGACGTTTAAATGCTTCGGACCTGTCGCATCAGCCGTGATAAAAGGCAGGTTGATATCCGTCTGTTGCGATGTTGAAAGTTCGCATTTGGCTTTTTCCGCTGCTTCCTTCAAACGCTGAAGCGCCATGGCATCCTTGGAAAGATCCACGCCATTTTCCTTCTTGAACTCGCTAACCAGCCAATTGATTATGGCCTGATCAAAATCATCTCCACCAAGATGCGTGTCGCCATTGGTTGACTTCACCTCAAACACGCCATCGCCAATCTCAAGCACGGAAATATCAAAAGTTCCGCCGCCAAGATCATAAACGGCTATCTTTTCGTCTTTCTTCTTTTCAAGCCCATAGGCCAAAGAAGCGGCCGTCGGCTCATTAATAATCCGCAAAACCTCCAGTCCGGCAATTTTACCGGCATCCTTGGTGGCCTGACGCTGGCTGTCATTGAAATATGCCGGTGTAGTAATAACAGCTTGCGTGATCTTTTCACCCAAATAAGCCTCGGCATCAGCCTTCATCTTTTGCAGAATCATCGAGGATATTTCAGGTGGCGAATAGATTTTATCGCCGATTCTTACATTCGCATCGCCGTTTTTGGCGCGCACAACTTCATACGGAACAAGCTTGATCTCATGGATTACTTCCTCAAACTTGCGCCCCAAAAAACGCTTGATGGAATAAATTGTATTTTTGGGATTAGTAACCGATTGCCGCTTGGCCGCCTGCCCCACCAAACGCTCGCCGCTTTTTGTAAAAGCCACAATCGAAGGCGTCGTGCGCATACCATCGGCATTAGGAATAACAACCGGTTGACCACCTTCCATAATGGCCATACATGAATTGGTCGTGCCTAAATCTATGCCTAAAACTTTGCCCATTTTTATATTCTCCATTAAAAAGCCGCCTCAAAAATCACATTTTGAAAGAATCCAAAATTCAGGGGCAGCATTCAGTTAAATGCAAATGCATTTTTTTAATGCTTCTAACTCCTGACTTCCCATATAAATACTGCTTCCAAAAACTGACTTTCGAAAGCAATTTCGAATGAATAATGAGCA
>CAZMFH010000197.1:0-4762 GCA_964565485.1 uncultured Verrucomicrobiota bacterium
CAAAAAAGCATCCTGCCACAAAACCAAAAAACTTTTGCATCAACACGCCTCCCTGTTGGTTAAGAAAACACAAGACACTTTCCACCCACGCTTAATAAAGCGATACAATACACAAACTTGCATCAAAAGTCAAACAGCAAAAAAACACCCAATCATCAAATCATCAATCATTGCTTAAAAAATCACGAATAATATCTTGCATTCAAGCCGATTTTTTGTTTTGTTTTTGCGCGACGTCTGATAACGTCCAAAAAATCGGCCAATCACTTTTTTATCAAGTCATGGAAAAATATGTGCTTCTAATTCTGGGCGCGGTGCTGGTCAATAATTTTGTTCTGACCAGATTTCTGGGCATTTGTCCTTTTCTGGGAGTTTCCAAAAAACTGCCGACAGCGTTGGGAATGTGCGCCGCGCTGACTTTTGTGATGACTTTGGCGTCGGCGGTAGTCTGGCTGGTTTCAAGATTTCTGCTGGAACCGACCGGTTTGTTCGGCGCCGACCTGACATATCTGCAAACGCTTGTGTTTATTCTGGTTATTGCCGCTTTTGTGCAGTTTGTCGAAATGGTTATCCGCAAATTCAGTCCGGCGCTCTATCGGGGGCTGGGCATTTATCTTCCGCTAATCACCACAAATTGCGCCGTGCTTGGCGTGGCGGTCTTGAATGTCCAGCGCCGGCACAACCTGCTGGAAGCAACATTATTCGGATTCGGCGCAGCGGCCGGATTTTCGCTGGCTCTGATCATCTTCACCGGACTGCGCGAAAAAATTGACCGCGCCAATCCGCCGCGCGCTTTCCGCGGCACGGCGATAGCGCTTTTGACTGCCAGCCAATTGAGTCTGGCATTTATGGGTTTTGCGGCATTAATCAAAATGTAAGCAAAAAGAAACCTTAAACAAGCCGCTGGGCGGCGTTCACTGATTGACGGATATGGCGCAGGAAATCATTAATCCAATCATGCTGATGGGCGGTGTGGGTCTTTTCTGCAGCGCCCTGCTGGGCATTGCAGCGCGTTTTTTTGCCGTGCGCGAAGATCCGCGGATTGCGGCAATTGCCGAGCTGTTGCCCGGCGCAAACTGCGGCGCCTGCAGCCTGGCCGGCTGCGCCGACTACGCCCGCGCCATCATCCAGGATAACGCCGCCATAAACCTCTGCTGCCCGGGCGGATCAAACACAATGAACGCCATCGCCGAATTGCTCGGCAGGGCGCCCGGGGCATTCGATCGCAAAACCGCCCTTGTCCTTTGCGCCGGAGGCGACTCCGTGGCCGTGCGCAAATTTCTTTACAACGGCATCGCCGATTGCGCTGCCGCCGCACTAGTTGCCGGCGGCGACAAAGCATGCCGCTATGGTTGCCTCGGACTGGGCAGTTGCGCGCGGATCTGCCCGACCGGCGCCATTGAAATCACCGCCGATCGCCTCGCCGTCGTGCATGCCGAACTTTGCATCGGCTGCGGCAAGTGCGTTGCGGTTTGTCCGAAAAACCTGATTGTGCTTGTTCCGGAATCGCGTCAAATACATGTGCTTTGCCGATCCAGGGAACGCGGACCGGTCGTCAAAAAACAATGCGCCCGCGGCTGCATCGGCTGCACTTTATGCGCCAAGGCCGCGCCAACGGCAATCAAGATGGATGGCGCGCTGGCTGTTGTTGACTATAGCCAGCCGCTGGACGACGACACGCTTCTCGCCAAGTGCCCGCAACATTCGATCGTCCGGCGCTCCGGAATACGGCAGGAGGGCGCGGCGTGAAAATCATTCGTTCAAAATTTCGTTCACATGGCGGCATTCATCCCGCCTATCACAAACATACCACGGCCGGGTTGGCGACCGAGTTAATGCCTTTGCCACAAGTCCTTTTTGTATCCATGTCCCAGCACATGGGCGCGCCGGCCCGGCCGGTTGTCAAAAAAGGCGACGTTGTTGCCCGCGGCCAGTTGCTGGGCGAAGCCGGCGGATTCATTTCTGCGCCTGTGCATGCGCCAACATCCGGCAAGGTGCGCGCCATCAGCGAACTGCCCACCCAGTCCGGCGCGGCTGTCGCCTGCGTTGAAATCGAGCCGGATGGCGACGACCGCTGGGCACCCACGCTGCAACCGGCTCCGGAATGGCAAACCATCGAACCAAAGCAGATCGTCGAACGTATTGCCGCCGCCGGAATGGTCGGAATGGGCGGCGCCGGATTTCCGACCCACGTCAAACTTTCGCCGCCGCCGGGCAAAACAATTGACACGCTAATCATCAACGGAGCGGAATGCGAGCCTTACCTGACGGCGGATCATCGCTTGATGCTGGAAACACCCGAACGCATCTGGACCGGCATTCGTATTATCCGCAAAATACTCGGCGTGCGACGCGTGGTTGTGGCAATCGAGGAAAACAAGCCTGACGCCATCCGCGCCATGGAAAAAATCATGCGCGATGCCGATGCCGAACTGCTCATCCTGCAAACGCAATATCCGCAAGGCGCGGAAAAGCAGTTGATTTATGCCGCCACCGGCCGTGAAGTGCCCTCCGGCGCCCTGCCGATGGATGCGGCGGCGCTTGTTGAAAACGTCGCAACCTGCGCGGCCATTCATGACGCCATTGTGAACGGCCATCCGCTGATTGAACGTAACATCACCGTAACCGGCGCGCTGATCAAAACGCCCAAAAACCTGCGCGCACGGATCGGCGCCACGCTCGAAGATTTAACCGCCTATTGTGGCGGCCTTTCCGCGACAGGCGGAAAAATCATCTGCGGCGGACCCATGATGGGTCTGGCGCAAGATGGATTAAATGCGGCCATGACCAAAACAACTTCCGGCCTGCTCTTCCTTCCGCGCAACCAGATCAGCCAGTTTTCCTCAATCCCCTGCATCAGCTGCGGGCGATGCGTGGCCGCCTGTCCCATGCGCTTAACGCCGTGTTTTCTGGGCGAGGCCATCGAGGCGGAGGACTATGAATTGGCCGAAAATCTTCATGCCATGGACTGTATTGAGTGTGGATGCTGCGCGTTTGAGTGTCCGGCACATCGTCCTTTGGTGCAACTGATGCGCCGCGCCAAGCTTGAAATTGCCAAACAAAGACGGGCGCGGGAACTGAAAAAGAAAGCGCAATCGGCGGCGCCAAATTAAGAGCCGACAATTTATGGCAGCAAGGATTTATCCATGACGAACAAGGCCACGCAAACCAACCTGCCGGCAGCCGGGAGCCAGTCGGCTCCGGTCTGGCTGGTAAGCAGTTCGCCGCATGCGCATTCGGGCGACTCCGTCAAAAAGATAATGCGCGCGGTCATTATTGCCCTGGTTCCCGCTTTGGCAGCCGCCATTCGTTTTTTTGGTTTTGACGCCATCCGGCTAACCCTGGTTTGTGTGGCGAGCTGCGTACTCGCCGAAGCGCTCGCGCGCAAACTCATGCGGCGCGACTGCGGCATAAACGATTTAAGCGCCGTTGTTACCGGCCTGCTCCTGGCCTTCAACCTGCCGCCATCGCTTCCAAGCTGGATGGCTGCAGCCGGATCGGCGCTGGCGATAGTCATGGCCAAGCAATGTTACGGAGGCTTGGGCTACAATCCATTCAATCCGGCTTTAATCGGACGGGTTTTCCTTTTGATCTCTTTTCCCGTTGCGATGACCACATGGTCAGCCTGGACGATCCCCGCCCCCATCGTCGGCGTGGACGCAATCACAACAGCCACTCCGCTCGGTTTGACCAAAACAGCCATTGCCATGGGCAATCCGCTGCCGTTCGCCTTTGATGGCGCCACGGCGCTGCAATTTCTGTTGGGCGTCAAAAACGGATGCATCGGCGAAGTTTCCGGTCTGGCGCTCTTGATCGGGGGAATCTATCTTCTCTGGCGACGTGTCATCAGCTGGCACACGCCGGTTTGTTTCATCGGAACAGTGCTCCTGATGACCGGCATCCTCTGGCTGCTGGATCCAACCCGGCATTACAATCCGGTTTTCCATCTGCTGACCGGCGGACTTTTGCTCGGCGCATTTTTCATGGCCACAGACATGGTTACAACACCGGTAACCAAATCAGGCATGGCCTTGTTTGGAATTGGCTGCGGCATCCTGACCACCGTTATCCGCATCTGGGGCGGATACCCGGAAGGCGTCAGTTTTGCCATTTTGATCATGAATGCTTTTACTCCGCTCCTTAACCGCATGACCAAACCACGCGTTTTTGGACATCACAAGCGCTGACAAAAAGAGAACCGGAATCGGCGGAAATGCCATGAAAGACACAATCAAAATGGTGGCTGTGCTGACGATCATCAGCGGCATCGCCGGCGGTCTGCTGGCTTTAACCAACGCCATTACACGCAAACCCATTGAGTTGTCGCTGCACGCCGAACAGCTTGAGGCCATGCGCAAAGTTCTGCCGGATTACGACAATGATCCTTCCAAATGCGTTTGTATCATCGAGGAAGAAAACACCGTCTGGAAGTTTTATGTGGCACGCAAGGCAGGCGTCTTTGTCGGCGCCGCTTTTGAAGCCGCCTCCGACCAGGGCTACAGCGGACTGATCCGGATTCTGGCCGGAGTACTGGCCGACAATACGCTCAAAGGCATTGAAATTATTCAACAAACCGAAACGCCGGGACTGGGCGCAAAAATTACCGCCGCTTCCTTTAAAAACCAGTTTGCGGGCAAATCAATTGCAGGCACAAGCTGGGCGGTAAAGAAAGATGGCGGAGACATTGATGCCATCACCGGCGCAACAATTTCGCCGCGCGCAGTGGTCTCCGCCCTCCAAAAAGGACTGAATACTTTCGCCA
>CAZMFH010000198.1:0-4746 GCA_964565485.1 uncultured Verrucomicrobiota bacterium
GCGCTTGTTCGCTGTGCTTTGCCGGCGATGGTGTGTTTGGGCCGTTAACGCGCCGGTGGTTATTGGCGGCAGTAATGCCGTCTGCGGCGGATTTGGACTGTAAGGCCAAGAGACAAACAACCGTGAGCAGGCCGAGCAGGCCGAGCATGATTGCCGTCCGCAGTTTTTTTTTGAATTTATTTGTCATTCCGCTCCGCTCGTTTGGTTGCAGCAGTGTGATGAGCCGGGTATTGCGCAAAATATTTCTGTGCGCCAATGCGGAAAAACAAAAAACCTCCAAACTCCGGCAAAAGAGTTTGAAGGTACGACAGGATTCCCTCATTCTCCTTTCATGCGAAGGAGCAGCGGCAAATTTTGGTTGCCCGCAACGAGCACAAAAAGAAACGTCTCCTGACTCCCGGCTTCATGCCTACTCCTTCGCCTTCCCCTTCGACTTGGCTCAGGGTGGCTGGTAAAGTTTCGTAGCCGGTTACAGTGGCGCGACCGTATCCGATTTGCACGGATTTCCGTTCTCTTTTCGCAAATATTTTTTACAAAGAACCGATGCGTTGACGGTTGTTATAATGCCGTTCCGCCGATTTGTCAATTGGTTTTTAACATTGTTGGCGGACAAATCGGCGCGAAGCCTTTAGGCGGCGGGGTAGGCATGCCGATGGCGCCGCCTAAATTTACCCAATCAAGGTTGGCGCAATCGAAACAGGCGTCCGTTAAGATTGTGTTCAACATGATGGCGCCGCGCAAATCTGTTCGCAACAAGCGGGCGCATTCCAGATTGGCGCCGGTCAATACGGCGTCTTCCAGAATGGCGTCGGTCAGATCGGCATGGCGCAGATTTGCTTCAATTAAATTGGCCCGGCAAAGACGGGCCTTGCATAATTTTGCGCCTTCAAGATTGGCGCGGTAAAGGCTGCTGTCGTCTATAACGGCCATGCTCAAATCGGCGCCGGTTAAATCGGCTTCGCGCAGGCTGCATGCGGAGAGCCTGGCGCCGCGCAAGTTAGCCGAACGCAATGATGCGCGGCTCAAACAAGCGCCGGTCAGATTGGCGGACTCTATTCTGGACCAAGCCAGGTTGGCCATTGTAAAATTGGCTTTTGATAAGTCGGAGTGACTTAAGTCGGCGCCGCTCAGATCCGTGCTGATACAGGCGGCATGGCTGATGTTTGTTTCGGTCATAACCGACCAGGAAAGATTGGCTTCGGATAAATCGGCATCCGCCAGATTGGCGCCGGCAAATTGAGCTTGATGCAAATCGGCCATATACAAATCAATTTTACGCAAATCCATTTTGGTGAAAACGGCATGACGCAGAATAACATAAGCGAGCTTGGCGCCGACCAGCAAGCCGGCATTGCCTATTTCATATAGATTTTCGGTTTTCATGCCGCTGTTCAATTGCGGTCGTATGGATGGCTTTCAAAAATGAACTTTTGAAAACAACATCCATCAGACAGTCAAAATTAAAAATAAAGCAAACTGCTTTCAAAAGCTGACTTTTGAAAGCGACGCAAACATAACATGCCTTATTCTTTGTATCGGCAAATTGATGGGAAATTCAACTGAAATTCTCTTTAAAATTTTAGAATGGTCTTTAAAAAGATGCGAAAACTCCGTTTTTGTGCAAAATAACAGCCATGCGGCAAAAATTGCCAAGCTCTAGCCCAGCTGAAGTTATTCAGGCTTTATTCATGCCGCAAAGCTTCAATTGGATCCAGATTGGCCGCCCGGTTGGCCGGATAAAGGCCAAAGATTATGCCAACCCCAACGCTGATCCCGAGCGCCAGCGCTACGCCATAACCGGGCACAACGGTGGGCATGCCGCTTATATGTGTGATCAGCCATGGAATCAATGCGCCCAGCGCAATGCCGATCAATCCTCCGGTAACCGAAAGGACAATTGTTTCTATTAGAAATTGCCCGATGATATGGCGGCGTTTGGCGCCGATGGCGCGCCGAATGCCGATTTCACGAGTGCGTTCGGTTACCGAAGCGAGCATGATATTCATGATGCCAATGCCGCCGACAATCAAGCTGATGCCGGCAATAGATCCCAAAACAATATTAAAGGTGCGTTTGGTGGCGGTTGCCTGGCGCAAGAGCGCCAGCGGAACATTGACCCGATAATCCTTTTTCTTGTGAAAGCGTCCTAACATTGTTTCGATGGCGGCGGCGGTTGGTTCAACTTCTTCAATCGAACGTGCTTCCGCTATAATCATGTGCAATTCCACCTGTTCGGCTTCCCGCGATCCGGCTGTTATGCGCAATGCGATATCGCCATAAAGTTTGCGCGCCACATTCAGCGGAATATAGGCATCGGTTTCCTGATCAGGCGTTTGTTGGCTGCCGCTCGATGCTTCGCTTTGCACAATACCGATGATTTCGAAAATATTTTTTTCGATGTTTATTGTTTGTCCAACGCTATGTTCGGAGGCCAGCAATCGGCGGGCGCCGTGCTCCGTGAGCACGCAGACGGAGGCATGGCGGTCAAGGTCAACCGCCGATAACACGCGGCCGGCAAGCAATGGACGCTTGACAAGTTCAAACCAGTCGGAGGTAGTGCCCAGAACACGCAATTCAAGCGTACGTTCGCCCAAGCGGCCTGTTTTGCGTAATTGTTTGACCGGCACTGTCCTGCGAATGCTTGGGATTGTTTCCCGCAAACGTTGTTCGTCATCGTATAAAAGACCGTAAATGCTCATGAAAGCCCGTTGTTGGGTGCGTTGCTCGTCTTCGGTTGGTTTAATGGCGGATAAAATAATGTTCTGGCTGCCCAGGAGCCGGATTTGTCGCATGGCTTCCTGACCGGCGCCTTCGCCTACGGCCAACATGGAAATAACACTGCCAACACCGAAAATTACTCCCAGAATGGTCAAAAGTGAACGCAATTTGTGAAGCAGAAGGGTTTTGATGCCCAACCGGATATTTTTGACCATACGGGAACGATGCATCAGTTTTCTCCGTCCTTGCGATCAATTACACCGTCCAGCATGTGTATTCTTGTTTTGGCAAAAGCCGCCACATCAGGTTCATGGGTAACCAGAATGATGGTTTTGCCGGCCTGGTTCAGACTGACAAACAATTCCATAATTTGCCGGCCTGTGGCAGAATCGAGATTGCCCGTCGGTTCGTCGGCTAGCAGAATGTTGGGGTTATTGACCAGCGCGCGTGCAATTGCAACGCGTTGTTGCTGTCCGCCGGAAAGTTCGTTCGGGCGGTGTTCGGCGCGCTGCGAGAGGCCGACCGCCTCGATCATTTCGGTTGCGCGCGCCATGCTGTGCGCGGCCTCCCAGCCCTGGTAAAACAGCGGCAGCTCCACATTTTCCAAAACCGTCAGTTGCGGAATAAGATTGAAGCTTTGAAAAACAAACCCAAGTTCCCGCAAACGCACGTCGCTCAAATCATTGTCATCCAGAGATCCGATTTCATGTCCGTTCAAAATATAACGTCCGCTTGTCGGGCGGTCGAGGCAGCCGAGAATATTAAGCAATGTGCTTTTGCCTGAGCCGCTTGGTCCCATGATGGCCCAGAAACCGCCGGGGCGGATATTGATGTTTATGCCGGCCAGAGCCTGAACCGTTCCGTTGCCGATCGTATAATTCCGGCGCACTTGTTCAAGCATTACAAGCGTGTTGTCCGGCGTGGCGGCTTCCGTCATTGTTGTTTCCTTCGCGCGGTCGGGCGCTTCCTGGTTTCCGTGTTTGCGGAGTCTTGCCCGGCAGGGGTTTGGTCTGATTGGCTGTCCTGACGATCAAGTGCGGTGTCCGGCGCAATATTTTTTGCAGGAGGCAGAACCTCATCTTGTGTTTCCGCGGCCGGTTTTTCCAGGCTGGAAGCCGCAAGTGGTGGATTTAAAAGTACGGATTCATTTTCGCGCAGTCCTTCCAGAATGTGGATAAAGCGGTTGTTATCCAGGCCGACGGATACCGGGCGCAATTGCGCCCCGCCGGATGCGGGCACATAAACAACAGTCTGCCCGGCAACCCGGACTACAGCCTGCACTGGAACAAACAAAGCATTGGTATATTGCGCCACGATAATTTCCGCGTTGCAACTCATGCCCGGCCGCAACGCCTCGGCGGGTCCTTCAAGATCAATTTCCGTATCGTAAACCTTGAGACCCGGATTCAGCCAGGCGCTTTGCGCCTGCGGCAGAAAGGCGATCCGGCTGACTTTGCCGGCAAAAACCCTGTTCGGCAGGGCATCAATGGTTATCCGGACCGGCATGCCTATGCTTACTTTGCGCAGACTGGCTTCCTGAATTTGCACATCAACCATCATGGATTCATCCGTGGGCAGGTAAAAAAGTTCTTGTCGTTCGCGGACGGTCTGACCTTCCTCCAGCGGTTCGCTATTGCTCCAACGCGATCTTTGGGCGCTTGAGGCATAAACAGCCATTCCGTCAACCGGCGCGGTGATCCGGCAGAGCGCTATTTGTTCTTCGATTTTGGATAGTTTTGTTTTCTGCCGTTCAAACTCCGATTTTTTGGCGGTCATATCGGTGTCGGCCTGAACGATGTCGGCGGCAGTTTTGATGCGTACGCGTTCAAGTGTCCGCCGGGTTTGCTCGACATCGCTGGTCATTTTGTCCAGATTGCGCTGATGCGAATAATTTTCAAGGAGGATTTTGGCCGATTCCGCCAGCGACAGGTTGATTTGCGCGCGCTTGGCGGAGAGTTCATCGGCTTGCAGTTCCGTGCGCGTCAGGTAGCCTTCGGTGGATAAATTTTGCGACCATACCAATTTATC
>CAZMFH010000199.1:0-4719 GCA_964565485.1 uncultured Verrucomicrobiota bacterium
CTGGAAATAAGTTATTTTAACGGAGATTTTATTGATCTTACGTCTATTATCTGTGAACAAGTAATTTTGCAAATTCAGATCAAAGCGTTGTGCAAAGAAGAATGCAAAGGTCTATGTCAGCAATGCGGCGCCAATTTGAATGAGGGAGCATGCGCCTGCCGGCGCGAAAAAGCGGCGGGCGCCTGGAGTGCGCTGGATCAATTGAATTTTAAGAAAAGCAAATCCGCATCGGCGTCCCGTGTTCGGGCGCGCCGGCTTGACAGGAGGTTATAGTCATGGCTGTTCCAAAAAGGAAAAAATCAAAAAGTCGTATTCGTATGCGGCGGCATGCGCACAAGGTTGCTTTAACTGAAACCGCAAAATGTGCCAATTGCGGAGAGGCGCATTTGCCGCACCGTCTTTGCCCGGCATGCGGCTATTATAAGGGGCGGCAGGTTGTTACGATTGTCGCCAAATAGCCGGTATGCAAATAGCTGTAGATGCCATGGGCGGAGATTTTGCTCCCCACGAAATAGTCAAGGGCGCGTTTCTGGCTGCCGAATCGCTGGCCGGGTTGGACAGGATTGTGCTTGTCGGCGATGAAGCCGCCATTCGCGCGGAATATGGCGCTTATAAGCGTGTGCCGGGCAATATCGAGATTTTCCATGCCAGTGAAGTGGTTGGCATGGCGGAAAGTCCGGCCAATGCCGTGCGCCGCAAAAAAGATTCTTCCATCAGCCGGGCTGTTGATCTGGTTAAAAAGGGGCAGGTTGACGCAATGATTTCCGCCGGCAATACCGGCGCTGTGGTGGTTGCCGCAACTTTGAAATTACGGACTTTGGCCGGCATTGACCGGCCGGCCATTGCGACAGTGATGCCGACGCCGCGCCGGCCTTTTGTGCTGATTGATGCCGGCGCCAATACAGAATGCTCGGCGCAGTTGTTGTTGCAATTCGCCGTCATGGGTTCGGTCTATGCCCAGAAGATTTTGGGGCAGCCCAGTCCGCGTGTCGGCTTGATGAGTGTCGGCACGGAAGAGTCCAAGGGCAATGATGTAACCAAAGAGGCGTATCGGCTCTTGCGCGAATCCGGACTGAATTTCAGCGGGAATATCGAAGGACACGATCTGTATCTGGGCAATGTGGATGTGGCGGTTTGCGACGGGTTTGTGGGCAATGTGATCCTCAAAACCAGCGAAAGCGTGGTGCATGCCATGGGGCAGTGGATCCGGCAGGAATTCCGGCGCTCGCCGATTCGCATGCTTGGCGCCATGTTGCTGAAACATGCGCTACTTGACATGAAAAACAAGGCGAATCCGGATTTGGCCGGCGGCGCGCCCTTGCTGGGCGTGAACGGGGTTTGTATCATTTCGCATGGCGCTTCCAGCGCGCGCGCGATTTATAATGCCATCCGTGTGGCGCGCGACTCCGTCAATTGCCGGATTACAGGTTTAATTACCCAAACGATAGGTGGCGCACAATGAAAACATTAGCGGCGCATTCGCGCTCTCTCAAAACAGCGCGTGTGGTATCCATAGCCGGAACCGGCTCATATTTGCCGAAACGTATTCTGACCAACGCCGATCTGGCGACGCTGGTGGATACTTCCGATGAATGGATCACTTCGCGCACGGGCATCAAGGAACGGCATATTGTTGCCGAAAATCAAGCCACTTCCGATATGGCCGCCGAGGCGGCGCGCTGCGCGCTGGAGCAGGCGCGCATTGATCCGCTGGCGCTGGAAATGATTGTTGTGGCCACGATCACGCCCGATATGTTTTTTCCAAGCACGTCCTGTCTGGTGCAGAAAGCCATCGGCGCCGCCAATGCGGCTTGTTTTGACCTGAATGCGGCTTGTTCCGGGTTTGTCTTTGGCCTGGAAACGGCGCGGCAGTATATTGCGTCGGGAACTTACAGCAATGCTTTGGTGATCGGCGCGGAAACGCTCACTTCGATTACGGATTGGGAGGATCGCGCGACCTGTGTTTTGTTTGGTGATGGCGCGGGGGCGGTGGTTTTGCGCGGACAGACCGGCGGACGTGGTCTCATTGCCTCTTCAATGGCCTCGGATGGCCGGCTTGGGCATCTTTTGCATATGCCCGGTGGCGGGAGCCGCAACCCGGCTACTGCGCGGACGGTCAATGAGCGCATGCATTATTTGAAAATGGCCGGCAAGGAGGTTTTCAAGTATGCGGTCGGCGCGATGCTGAATGCCGCCCGCGATGTTCTCAAAAAAGCCAACGTCCGTCCCGAAGATGTGGCCTGTGTGATTCCGCATCAGGCCAACAAGCGCATTATTCAGGCTGTTGGCGAGCGGTTGGGCGTGCCGGTTGAACGGTATTATGTGATTTTGGAACGAACCGGCAACATGTCGGCGGCTTCCATTCCTGTTGCGCTTGACGAAGCTGTGCGCAGCGGCTTTATCAAACATGGCGATCTCGTTTTGCTGGTGGCGTTTGGCGGCGGATTTACCTGGGGCGCGGTTTTGTTGGAGTGGCGCGATCCGCAGCGCCTGCCTGAAACCGAAGCGATTCCGACGCGGCGGCGCAGCGCGCGCGCGCCAAGTGTGCAGAAAAGGCTTTGTTCGAAAAATGCCAGTAATCTCTGGTGATTGCGGGAGTGTTTATTGCTTATGAATGCGATTCTTTTCGCCGGACAGGGCGCGCAGACGGTCGGCATGGGGCGCGACTTGGCGCAGGCTTTTCCGGAATGCGCGCAATTGTTTGCGCGCGCCAATGAAATTCTCGGTTATGATCTGGCCAAAATCTGTTTTGAGGGGCCGGAAAGCGAATTGGTCAAATCCAATCATTGCCAGCCGGCCATTTTTGTGGTTAGCGCCGCCTGTTACTTGGCTTTGGGCGCTGGACGTGATGCGCCGGATTTGGCCGGCGTGGCTGGTTTGAGTCTGGGCGAATGGACGGCGCTCTGGATGGCGCAGGCGCTGAATTTTGACGATGTTGTGCGGGTTTTGGAGGCGCGGGGGCGTTTTATGCAGGAGGCGTGCGAACAAAATGAGGGCGCAATGTTGAGTGTGCTTGGGCTTGACCCGGCCAGGTTGGCCGAAGTTGTGGCCCAATCCGGGGCTGAGCCGGCCAATTTCAATTCTCCCGAACAAACTGTTCTTTCCGGAACCCGCGCGGCCATACAGCAGGCCGAAGGACTGGCCAAGGCGGCCGGCGCCAAACGCGCCATTTTACTCAATGTTGCCGGCGCTTATCATTCGAAACTCATGGCGTCGGCGGCTGAGCGTTTGTGCGCTTTTTTGCGCGATATCGAAATTCGTTCGCCCGCCATTCCGGTTGTTTCCAATGTTACCGGGCGTCCCCACGGCTCACCCGCCGAAATCAGGCAACTGATGGCGCGGCAGGTGGTTTCGCCGGTACAGTGGATTGCGGTGATGGATTGGTTCAAGCAAAATGGCGTTCGACGCTATCTCGAATGCGGGCCTGGCCGCGTTTTGTGCGGCTTGGCCAAGCGTATTCATCCGGAAGCTGCGTTTGCCAATGTGCAGGATCTCGATTCATTGGCCAAAGCGCGCGCAGTTCCGGCCTGAAATCACGGAAGGAGTATCACATGCGACAAGCACCAGCGGCAATCATGCGTTTGGCAAAATCGTTTGGCAAAAATATTATCGCCATCCGGCGCGATATCCACAGTTATCCTGAGCTTGGGTTTCAGGAAAAACGCACCAGCGCAAAGGCGGCTGAAATCCTGCGTGAAATCGGTTTGACCAAAATCGTTTCCGGCGTGGCCGGAACAGGGGTTGTGGCGCTCATGGAGGGCAAAATCCGGCGCGGCGCGCGGACGGTGGCTTTGCGGGCGGACATGGATGCCCTGCCGATTCAGGAGCTTAATCAAACGCCTTACAAATCGCGCCATCCGGGTGTTATGCATGCCTGCGGACATGATGCGCATGTGGCCATGCTGCTCGGCGCGGCCATGATTTTGAAGAAAATCGGTTCCGATTTGCCCGGGAATGTAAAGTTGATTTTCCAGCCGGCGGAGGAAACGCCCGCCACAAGCGGCGCGCGCGCTTTGGTGCGCGCCGGTGTCATGCGCAATCCGGCGGTGGACGCTGTTTTTTGTTTGCACGTTAATACGGAACATCCCTTTGGATCAATTGCGTTGCGGTCCGGGCCGGTGCTGGCGGCGGCGGATTTGTTTTCTATCACCATTTCCGGCAAGGGCGGCCATGGCGCGCACCCCGAGCAATGTGTTGATCCGATTATGATTGCGCACCAGATTTACGGCGCCTTGCAGGGCATCGAACGCAATATGGCCGGATCGGATGTGCGGATTATTTCCGTCTGCTCCATGCATGCCGGAACGGCGTTCAATATTGTTCCGCCGCATGCCGAGTTGAAGGGCACAGTGCGTACTTTTGAATGCGGTGTGCAGAGCCGGATCATCGAGCGTATGCGCGAGCTGGTTGCCGGCATTGCGGCCGCGCACGGCGCGGTGGGACGCCTGGATTATATCAAAGGTGTTCCCGCAACGCATAATGATTCCGCAATGACCGAACTGGTGCGCACTGCTGCCGATTCGATGGGGGTGCCGCTCAGCGAGCGCGCCATATCCATGGGCAGCGAGGATTTTGCCTTCTATCAGCAACATGCGCCGGGCGTCTTTATTGATCTTGGTTTGCGCAAAAATAACAAGCAACCCGGTTTGCATCATCCCCGGTTTGATTTTGATGATCATGTTTTGCCGGTCGGTTCGGCCGTTCTGGCCGCCACTGCGA
>CAZMFH010000200.1:0-3820 GCA_964565485.1 uncultured Verrucomicrobiota bacterium
ATTCATTGTAGTTGAAACGCTTCTGCCCTCTGACCGCTTGCCGGCAGCCCCATGCGCGTCTTGTATAATGCGACGACATTTTGTCCGGCCGGCCGACATTTTGTCGCCACACCTCGCCGCATTGCTCCAAGTTCATCCTGAATCAGCAACGGGGTTTCAATTTAAACTCCATTGCAAAACTCATGTTTTGCAAGCATTCAGAATCCAGAATGCAGAACAAATGCTGGATTTTACATTCTGACTTCTGGCTTCTGAAATTGGCATGATAAATGCTATCCAACTTCAAGCATAAATTTACAAAAAAAGCAACGAAAGCAGACAATGAACATGGATGCGCCGGACAACTCAATAAAGTTACGCCATTCGCGCACACAGATTATCATGCTCGCCATTATCGCCGTGCTTGCGACGGCAACCATTCTGCAAGGACTGGCGCTAATCAGGATGCGAAGCGGCGGCGCAGACGTCAGCCCAAAACGGCGCGACAGCTGGCTCAATTTGCTGACCGGCAAAGCGGCCAGGCTGCCGGCGGCCACAACACCGGCGAAAAACGATCAGGTCATTGTCTGGAAGGCCAATGACGATCTTGACTACATTCACAGCCGCATCAACCATCTATTACGCAGCATGCACATGCCCTTCGGCCTGAATCCGGCCAAAACATTGGGCCAGGCTAATCCGGATGCCGGCCGGCGGATCCCGGGTCAAGCGCAATGGCCGAACGATTTGACGCTTTTGCGCCGGGAAATTGACCGGATTTTCGCGGAAGCTTATCGTGATTTTCAAAACCAGAATCTGCCGGAACTCGTGCATCACGGCTGGGACACCGTCCATGCCTCAACTGCCATGAACATCGAAGATCAAGGCCAAAGCTATCTCGTAACGGTTGCGCTGCCCGGTTACCATAAGGACGAAATATCCGTTGCCATTGAAGGCCGGCTGCTTAAAATAAAGGCGCGCGCCGCCGATTGCGCCAATTATCATGAAACCATTTCCGCCCAAATAATTTTACCGCACGATATTGCAGGCGAATCCGCGCGCGCGGAATACAGCGGCGAGCTGCTGCGTATTCAGGTTCCGCGTCCGCTGGAAACCAATTTGCTTGTCAGGCATATTGCAATCAGATAATCTCTTAAAATTCAGGGTCGCAAAGAACAAACAACCATAAACAAAACGGGAGAATGCCGATGCTGGTCGTTAAAAACCTCCGAAAAACATTCGGTTCCATCAATGCCGTGCGCGATGTTTCTTTTCAGGTCGAGCAAGGCGAAGTGCTCGGGTTTCTCGGACCGAACGGCGCCGGGAAAACCACTACCATGCGCATGATCACCGGTTTCTTGCCGCCGACATCCGGCACAGCGGCAATCGCCGGGCATGACATCCTGCAGGATCCGATCGCCGCCAAAAAGCAACTCGGTTATCTCCCGGAAAATGCGCCCGTTTACGCTGAGATGACCGTCTGGAATTATCTGGCTTTTATCGCGGAAATCCGCGGGTATTCCGGCGACGCGCTGCGCAAACAAATCCGGCGCGCACTCGAATTGTGCCGGCTGGAGCGCGTGCGCAATCAAACCATCGGCACCCTTTCAAAAGGCTACAAACAGAGAGTTTGTTTTGCGCAAGCGCTGCTGCATGATCCGCCAATTATGATTATGGACGAACCGACTGATGGGCTCGATCCCAACCAGAAACATCTCGTGCGTTCGATGATCCGCGAAATGGCCGCGCGCAAAGCGATCGTCATTTCAACGCACATTCTGGAAGAGGTGGAGGCAATCTGCTCCCGCGCGATCATCATCAACAACGGCGCCATTGCAGCCAATGGGGCGCCGGCCCAGCTAAAAGCCAAGAGCAAACTGCACGGCACAATCGAGATTGCCCTGCAAAGCGGCGCAGGCGAAGCCGCGCCCAAGCTCGGCGGACTCTCCGCTGTCGAACGAGTTGAATGCGACGGCAACCGTTTGCGGGTTTATCCCCGCGCCGCGGCGCGCCTGATGCCGGAAATAATGGAACTGATCAAAGCCCACCCGCAATGGGCGGTTACGGAGATCAAAACCTTGGAAGGACGGCTTGACGATGTCTTTCGTTCCCTGACGGAACAAAAACCGCCGGCCAACAATCAAATGGGTTAAATTATCAACACCAAACAGGAGCAAATATGGAATTTGTGCGCAACACCAAAATCATCGCCAAACGCGAAATGATTTCTTATTTTGAATCGCCGGTGGCTTATGTCTTTATTGTGGTTTTTTTGATGCTGATCGGATTTCTGACCTTTTTTGTATCGCGCTTTTATGAGGCTGGTCAGGCGGATCTGCGCGGATTTTTCTTCTGGCATCCGTGGGTTTTTCTGTTGTTGGTGCCGTCCGCTGCCATGCGTCTCTGGGCCGAAGAACGCCGTTCCGGCACAATTGAAACCCTCCTGACGCTGCCGATTACAATCACCCAGGCCATTCTGGGCAAATTTCTCGCCGCCTGGCTCTTCATCGGGCTGATCGTCTGCCTGACTTTTCCGATTGTTCTGACCACCGCCTATCTCGGGGCGCCGGACCGCGGCGCGATCATCGGCGGATACATCGGCAGCCTGCTGTTGGCCGGAGCTTATGTGTCCGTGGGCGTTCTGACCTCGGCGATGACCCGCAACCAGGTGATTAGTTTCGTTCTCTCGCTGGTGATCTGTCTTTTCCTGATTCTGGCCGGCTGGCCGCCGGTAACCGATCTGCTCGTGCGCTGGGCGCCGGAGTGGATGGTGCGCGGCATTGCGGCATTCAGTTTTATGCCGCATTACGAGGCGTTCCAAAAAGGCATCCTTGATCTGCGCAATTTTGCTTACTATGCCAGCGTCATGATCTTTATGCTCTTTGGCGCCGGCCTGGTGCTGGAAAATCGCAAAGCAGCTTAAGCATTATCAACAAACCTATCAATTGAAAGGCACATAACATCCATGGGCTCAAAACAATTCTGGAAATTCAGCGGCAGCTTTCTGGGACTGCTGGCGCTGCTGGCCATCCTGATTTCGGCAAACATCATTATCGGACGCGTACGCATGCGCGCCGACCTGACCGAGGAAAAACTTTATACGCTTTCCAACGGAACGCGGCTGGTTTTAAACAAATTAAACGCGCCCATAACGCTTAAGTTTTTCTTTTCCGGCAGTTCGCCGCAAACGCCGCTGCCGCTCAAGCAGTTTGCCCAACAAGTGCTGGATCTGCTCAAGGAATACGAAATTGCCGGCAGCGGCAATGTGATCGTCGAGCAATATGATCCGCGCCCGGATTCTGATGATGAAGAATGGGCTCAGCGTTACGGCCTGATCGGCGAACAGATGGGACCTATGGAACCGCCGCTTTTCCTGGGTCTCGTGGCCGTTATGGGCGAAAATCACGCCGTGCTGCCCTTTATTGACCCACGCAATGAAAGACTGCTTGAATACAACATCACACACATGCTTACACAAGCCGCCCATCCGCAAAGACCGGTGGTCGGCATTCTGAGCAGTCTGCCGGTAATGGGTGTGCGTTCCTTCCCCTACGCCATGCCGGGGCAGCCACGCCCCAAAAGCCAACCGCCCTGGGTGGCGTTTCAGGAACTCGCGCGCAGCTTCGAAACACGCCAAGTGCCTTCCGAAACCGAAAGCATTGCCGAAGACATCAATGTTCTGGTTATCGTGCATCCCAAGGATCTTTCCGACCGCACACTCTTTGCGATTGATCAGTTCGTCCTGCGCGGCGGACGCCTGCTGGTTGTTATGGATCCGATGTGCCTGGCCTACGCCATGAGCCAGGAAGGAGTATAATGGCCGCACCGCTTCCCCAAGAAG
>CAZMFH010000200.1:3830-4711 GCA_964565485.1 uncultured Verrucomicrobiota bacterium
ATGATGGGCATGCAGCGGCCGGCTTCCGATCTCGCCAAACTGCTTGACGCCTGGAACGTCAGTTATGATCCCGACATGGTGGTCGCCGATCTTGACGCAAGCACCCGTATCCGACGCCACGACAACAGCATTGAGGAAAACCCCGTTTTCCTGACGCTCCGTCAACCAAACATTGACGGCCAGGACATCATCACGACAGCGCTGACGGCGCTCGGCATGCCGGCCGCCGGCTCTTTTTCCGTCTCGGCCACTGAAGGCGTCAGCGTGGCCTCGCTGCTCGTCTCTTCCGAACAAGCGCAAATGGTTCATTCCATGAACGCGCAAATGGGCGCCGACGCAATCCGCCGTGATTTCCGCAGCGGCTTAAAACGTTTGAATCTCGCCGTCAGACTGCACGGCAAGTTCAAAACCGCCTTTCCGGCAGGCAAACCGGCCGAACAAGACAAACCCGATGCGGAGCCCAAGCCGGCCGAACCGGCAACGGAACCGGCGCTCACGGAAAGCGTCGAACCGGGCACAATTATTCTTGTCGGCGATGCGGATATGCTCTATGACCCCTTTGCCACACAGGAAATACCGCTTTTCGGCCAACGCGTTTTCCAGCCGATCAACGACAATCTCAATTTCCTGAACAATGCCGTCGAGCAACTCGCCGGCAGCACGGATCTGATTTCCATCCGTTCGCGCGGACGTCTGGAACGACCGTTTGACCGCGTCATTGAGTTGCAGCGCGAAGCGCAGCAACGCTGGCTGGCCCAGGAACGCATGCTCCAGGAACAACTGGAAATGACCCGTCAACGCCTGGAAAACCTGCAAGCCACCAAGGATAAATCGCAGCGTTATATCCTCAGCGCCGAACAGGAACAGGAAATCAACAAATT
>CAZMFH010000201.1:0-4704 GCA_964565485.1 uncultured Verrucomicrobiota bacterium
TTTCCAGGTATTGCCGAATCCACTGACGCACAATCGTTACGGCTTTGTCAGGCGAATCTTCCCGCGCCACCAAACGAATCAAGTCCGTCTTTGGTGGGCGTGTGATTTTAATGCGTTTTTCCAATTTAAGCGGCGTGATCTCAAACCCTTCCTTGGCCAGAACAGAGGCGACATTCTTGGCCAGAAAGGCAGAAGAAACCCGCTGCAGATGCGAAACCGTCATCGTCTCAAAAAGATCCTTGTCCACCCTGCCCTCCGGAGAAACCGGCGCAATAATCTGCAAATATCCCTCCGCTTGATATTGACGCGGTTTCAGCAAATTAAAAATCGCCGTGGCCAGCGTAACCACAAACACAAAAATCACAATTGCCCGGCGATGCCGGAGAATCATGATCAAAATATCACGCAGAGAAATGAAATCATCCTGACAGAATTTTTGCTCTAAATCAGACCGAGTTTGACGCAATTCTTCCGGCATAACAAATACCTCGCTTCTTTTTTTCAGCCGCTTAATCCAAGACATAGCAATCGGCTGGCGGTACGCCAGCTGATGTTCTCAAAGACATGCTCTGAAATTCTTCCTTCAGCGCGCGATTGGCGCAGATATTCAGCATGCCGGTGGTTCTGGGTCTTGTCGCAAATATCCGTCCCAAACAAAATCCGGTCGCTAAAAGACTCCATGAACGACCAACCGAATTCCGGATCGCGTGTCAGCCCATTATAGCCGCTGCCGGCATCCCATCCGCAATACAGGTTCGAATACTTTTTCATCAGTTTGGGCAGAACGCCACCCGGCATAACCGGCCCGGCCGGATATGTGCTGCGATTCTCCGCCGTTACATCCCCGCTGATTTCGGCCCAAAAAGGCTGGGAATGTCCGATAAAGGACAACTGCGGAAAAGCCGCCAGCGAAGCCTCCAGACCGGGAAGCCCAAGCGCGTCAATCAACCCATAACAGTCATAGCGTTTGGGCGCGATATGAAAAAGCACCGGCATTTTAACACGCTCACAATGCCGGAACAGGTTCTGCGCCAACGGATCGCTAAATTCAAGATTAGCCGTAACCTCGCCCACGCCCAGGCATCCGCGCCCTTTGTAATAATTCAAATGAAAGGAAAGATCGGTATCCGGCGAATTCTTGCCGGCTCGCGGATCAACATTGCAAAAAGGATAAAAGCGGTCCGGATAAGTTTCACAAACTTTGAGAATATCCTCCGTTGAGCTTTGTTGATAACTGCATTCCGGACTGGCTTCCGGCAAAAGAATGCCTTTATCCACACCGGTGCGATCCATAATGGCAAGCAATTCCTCCGGCGTCGCGAAATTGGATCCGGCCGCGTTGCGCGGCAGGCCTTTGCTGATCACCGTGTGCAAATGCGCATCTACAAACATAAAACAGCCTCACAATTATTCGCCGAGAAAATTCGGCAAATCAACTAACGTGTAATTCTGGCCGGAAAGCTTGATTTGCCAATGGCCGTTTGCCGGATTGGCCACAGCCGGATCGGCTTTGCCGTCGCCATCAAAATCGGCTGCCAACGCAATGAATCCGCTGCCGCCCAGAAAGCCCCGCAACGGCACTGCGGCATAACCGGACATGGAAAGCTTGATTTGCCAGTCGCCGGTCGCCGCCTGATAAACAGCCGGATCGGCCAGACCGTCACCATCAAAATCAGCCGCCAATGCCGCCCAGCCGCTGCCGCCCAGAAAACGGGCCAGCGGAACAACCGAATACCCGGAAGATGATAACTTGATTTCCCAATCACCGCTTGAGGACTGATAAACAGCCGGATCGGCAAAACGATCGCCATCAAAATCAGCCGCCAATGCTATCCAGCCACTGCCGCCCAGAAAGCCCCGCAACGGCACAGCGGCATAACCGGACGTGGAAAGCTTGATTTGCCAGTCGCCGGTCGCCGCCTGATAAACAGCCGGATCGGCCAGACCGTCACCATCAAAATCAGCCGCCAATGCCGCCCAGCCGCTGCCGCCCAGAAAACGGGCCAGCGGAACAACCGAATACCCGGAAGATGATAATTTCAGTTTCCAGGCGCCATCAGCCTTGTAAACAGTTGGATCGGCAAAACGATCGCCGTCAAAGTCGCCCGCCAGGACCGTCGGCGCAAATGATGTCGGAATCGGCGGCAAGGCTTCGCCCACACCGCGAATGACAAGGGCATAGGGTTGGGGACCATTGGGCACGTTATATCCGCTGACAGTGATCAGCACCGTGCCTGTTACGGCGCTGGATACAACCATTCCTTCCGTGTTGTTAAGCCAGTCGGAGCGCGTCCCGCCATTTGGATAATGGATAACGCCATCCGGCGTTACCACAGTCAGATCCAGATCATTGACCAGCTGATGCGCCGCCGCCAGTGTGGCCGGATAATCGGACCAGCAAAGCGTAACATGGAGGGGCGTGGTTTTGGCAAGCACAAACGCATAGGTAACGGAAGAGCCGGTACGCAGCGCATCATCCGCATCGGTAACATCATAATAGACATTCGTTGCTCCATCTGCAGCAGAGAACGTATTGGCCAAGTCAACCTGACCCCAGCCTTCAACATTGTTCGGGCGCACCGCCGGTATTTCGCGATACTGACCGACACCATACTGGCCCGGCGACAAGGATCGGGCGCCGTTCACCAGAACCGCCTTCATCAGCGCAGCGCTCGGCGCATTAATCCCGCGATGTTCTTGAAGATACTGACGCATCAGCGCGGCCGCGCCGGTTGTCAGCGGCGAGGACATGCTGGTGCCGCCGCTAAACACATAATAATTGCTCGCGGCATTATCCAACACACCATACCCTGTTCCCCAGGCGACTTCAGCGCCTGGCATCCGGGAACGACACGAAACAATATCCGTGCCGGGCGCGACAATATCAGGCTTGAACCGGCCATCCACACACGGACCGCGGCTGGAAAATGCCGCCATACCCTGATGAATATTATCATGGGCGGTGGAAATCAAATCGCCGCGGATCGGATTGACAGGATAATCATCCGGCCAGACACCGAAATAGGTATATGCGGAATAGCCGCCCGTGCCAGATGGACGCTTGGATTCTGCGGCGCCCACGGTTAAAACATTTTTGGCCGTGGCCGGCGAACCGACCGAACGCGGCGCAATCACGCCCACACGCTGCGAATCTACGCCTTCATTGCCGGCGGAAACCATAATCAACATCTCTTGCATATCCCAGACAAACTGATCCGCGCTTTGGGAACTGGAATCATAAGCGCCGGCGACAGACGAACCCCAGCTGTTATTATGCAACCTGGCGCCATTGGTATAAGCCTGATAAAACAAATTCGTCAAAGGCTCGGGTATGCCCCCCAGCTTCCCTTCAGCATCCATAATGCTTTGAAACACCAAAGACGCTTCATAAGCCGCTCCGCGGAACAAACCGTTACTCCAGGCAGCGCCACTGCCCAGCACAGAACCGGCCACATGCGTGCCATGCCCGCCCTTTTTATTGGCAGTTGAATCGGACCAGTCATTCTCACGGCCCAGCGCAAAAGCCGCAACCACACGATTGCTAAAGTCAGGATGGATGGTGTTAAGATCGCCCGTATCCAGGCCGGTATCGGCCACGGCAACAATCTGGCCGACACCGGTCAGATTGAGATTGGTCCAAAGGCGTTGCACATTCATATGCTCATTATCCGTGGCAACGTTATTGCAAACCTGCGGCGCAACATAAACCTCCACAAACTCAACTTCCGGCAAACTGATGATCTGCGCCACCAAGGCAACAGACATGCGGACGCGGATCAAGCCGCGCCGGGCGGACGCCACCGCCGACAGAACCTGCCCATTGCCGGCGAGGACGGCATCGCGCACAACATCAATTTGCGCAAACGAAAATGTTTGAATCGTAAAAGTATCCTCTTGAACATCCGCCGCACCGCCCTGCATCGCGGTCTCCAACCGATACGCAAGAGCCGGATCAATTTTATAATCAGGCTTGAACGGACCGACCCAATGCACACAAGCCAGAGCCGATACCAGCTCAAGCTGGGCGCCGGTCATTTCCACAATAAAGGCGTTTTCCGGCAGATAACCGCCCAGCCGCGCGCCAGTATCTTCCACCGCCTGTTTCCAAGCCGCATGAATCGGACCAACAAACTGGACTATACAAGGCAAAATTTGCCGGGAAGCATCGTGCTGCCCGAAAAATGACGCCAATTCTGCGGACACCGCGCCAACACGCGCCAGCGGAGACGCGGACGATGTGTCAATAACGGCATTACGCAACCGAACAGTGGCATCCGCGGCGCCACCCAGCAACATTGACAACAAAAGAACCGCTCCCGCACATACCCAACTTTGATTGCGCTTCATCTGTACATCCCCCCTGTTTTTTGAACACACAGAACCCTTTTGCTTAAATATGTAATTTGACATGTTTTTGCTCATAGTCAAGCACAACGTCATCCCGCAGAACAGGTCATCAGGACTGCGTCATGTTCGAAAAAGACGGCTCGGCCGGGACGCTTGCGCCCCATCATTATGGCTAAATGTGGCTTTGGTGCGGTGATTCAGGGTCAGCCCTGGTGATTCAGGGTCTGGTGATTCAGGGTCAGCCCTCGAAATAGAACTTAGCGTCATTGCTTGCCTGCGCCTGTTTTTGTTTTGCTTATCGTTTGGCGCAAGCTGGCCATCCGTTTATCCGCACGCTCAACCAGTTGGCGCAATTTC
>CAZMFH010000202.1:0-4697 GCA_964565485.1 uncultured Verrucomicrobiota bacterium
TTAAAACCAGTTCGATGATTACCCCAAAGACAAGCACCGCCTGCCAGAGGAGTTTGCGCAACTTGCGTGAATTTTGGTTCATAACATGGTTTCCTTGTTATCGAGGGGGTTAGTAACAATTTCGCCTTGAATTTGGTCATAACGCAACGAAACCTTTTCGAGTTTTTCGCCGATTTCCCGGAAAACACCGCCGATTTGCACGCGAACCGGCGGATAAAGTTTGTCCAATACGGATATTCCGGCGGAAATAACCTCGCGCAAACCGTGCGAGAGAGTTTTTTTGCGGCGGAGACTGCTTTTCAATTCTGCCTGAGATGATTGTTCTTTGCGCAGAATATTCAGGAAAATCTCCTGCTTGTCCGGCGCCATTCGTTCAATCGGCACATGACTGGCGACCAGCTGTCGTTTCAACTGCTGAATCCGGTTCAAATTATTTTCATGCAACGCGATGCGGCGTGAAATCTCGGCCAGCCGTGATTCGGTCAGAAAATCCTTGCCGACCACAGTTTCGGTCAAAAGACCAAATTCGGATCCGATCATGGCCGCGCAAATATCCTTTAAGGAACAAATGCGGCCGCCGGCGATCAGTCCTTTCGGTGAAGTTACGCGGACAATCATGTTGCTGGTCAACTGCGAATTTAGAATTGCGTTCAGGGCGACAATTTCGCCCAGGGCGGAGATGGTTGCTTCGCTGATAAATGAAGCATAAATGCGGCCGTCGGCATCCATCGTCATCTGGCGATGTCCAATAATTCCGCCGACGACAAAAACATCGCCGCGCGCCGTAACATTGATTTGTTCGCAATTTCCCAGAACAATCAGATCCTCGCATTCGATGGCGCCGGGTCCTTGCAGATTGCCACGCACCAGCACATTGCCTGGAAATGAAAAATCACTGACACTGCCGGGCGGCGGATTATCCATCACATAAAAGGGCACAATATCAAGCCGCCCCGCCTCACGAATGACATATCCGGGAAATTTGGCGGATAAACCGCCTTGTTCCGACAAGCTGAAATCATCGCCCAAATCCAGATTGCATTCAGATCGGGGTGGCGGAATTGTCTTTCCGAAAATATCGCGCCCGGCGGAGCCGGAATCAATTATCTTTATTTTACCGATCGCCTGTCCTTCCGCAACCGGTTGCCATAAGGGCGTCAGCATGTCGGGGATCTGCTGCAAAGCGCGTATGAAACTCTGTTTATCAATAATCGGAACTTGAAATTCAACATCCTGGCGCGGAGGTTTGGGAGGTATGCCGCGCTTGAGCGCCAGTCCCCAAACAACATCCTGGTTTTGGCGTACGGTTCGCAAAGCTTCTTCAATCATCGCAAAAAGCTCGTCGTGTGGAATATGTATTGCCGTGCGATTCAATGCGGTGGCGATCAATCCTTCCGTTGGCATATTGCCAAGTCCGCGCGGCGGGGTCATCATCAAATAGAGCATTTGGCGCTTGCTGTCGGCAAACAAACATATTTTGCCAGACAGTGTGCCGGGTTCATTCGGGTCGGCCAGTTGGAAATAAGCGCGCAAATTGCGCGCGCAATAAAGAATGGCTTCTTTTTTGCCAGCTTCATGCTCGTGGCCGGCCAAATCTTCCAGTTGTTTGATCAAACCTTTTGCCGGATAAAAAGGATGCGCCGGGTAAATTTTGGAGAAAAAAGCCAAAGCCGTTTGAATCAATTGCGTCAAGCCAAACGAAAGCATCTCGTCCGGCGGCGAGACAGGCACAAGCGCGGCTTTTAAAACATCCTGGTCAGCACATACAGACGAGGTCTTTGAGAATGCATCGGTGTTGCTCATAATTCTTGCAACTGCGCTATGCAATTTATCAGGTTTCAAAACAAATTATAGTATATCGCCGTGGTTATGGCCAGTAATTTCCATTTTAGGCTTGTTTATTGCCCGGGTCTGCGTCATGCTCGAAAAAAAACGGCTCAGCACAGCAGGGATGTCTCGCCGCACCATTACGGCCAAATTTGTTTTTGGTAGAAGGGCGAGACCTTCGGGCGAGCCGTTGAGAATGACGTGCCCGTGGTTGATTGCCGAAGGTCCTGCCAATAATGCAAATTTCAAAAAGGTAGAGGAGCGATATTATGGGTTCACATTTTTTTGCGCCGCGGCCCGGGCATAGTTTCCCGGTTGCCTTGCGCGGCGACGGGGTTTTTCTTTATGATCAAACCGGCCGGCGTTATCTGGACGGGTGTTCGGGCGCCATGACCGCCAATCTCGGGCATCGCAATCAACAGGTGGCGCAGCGCATCAAGGAGCAGTTGGACAGCGTTACCTTTACCTACCGCTATCAATTCAGCAATGACCCCATGGAACGGCTTTGCCGTCAGATTATCGCCCTGGCGCCAGTCAATTTCAGCCGCGTGGCTTTTGCCAACAGCGGTTCGGAAGCCTCCGAGCTGGCGCTTAAACTGGCGCATTCCTATTGGAGAGCTTTGGGTAAACCCGGCAAAAAACGGATTTTGTCCCGTTGGAACAGTTATCACGGCAGCACGCTTGGCGCGTTATCCATGACGGGCAATCCGGGACGCCGCAAGGAATATGCCGATTATCTGATGGATTGCCCGGTGTTGGAGCTGCCTTTCTGCCGGCGTTGTCCTTACGAAAAAAGTTATCCGGCATGCAAGCTCTTCTGTGCCCGCCAACTGCGTAAAATTATTGCCCGACTTGGTCCGGAAACCATTTCGGCGCTGATCTGTGAGCCGATTACCGGCGCTTCCGGAGCGGGGATAACGCCGCCGGACGATTATTTCCCAATGCTGGCCGCAATATGCCGTGAAAATGATATCCTCATGATCATGGATGAAGTCATCACCGGATTCGGACGGACAGGCCGGAATTTTGCGTCAGATTATTGGGGTGTGCAGCCGGATATCATCGTCTTCGGCAAGGGTGTTACGAGCGGTTTTGGACCGCTCTCGGGGATTATTATTGATCGGCGGATTGACGGCGTCTTTCGGCGGAAGAAGATCGAATTTTCCACCGGCCATACTTTTAGCGGCAACCCTCTTTCGGCGGCTGCCGCCTGCGCAGTGCTCGACGAGCTTAAAGACAAAAAACTCGTTGCCGCCGCAATGGAAAAAGGGCGTTATCTGGAGGCCGGCTTGAAACGCTTGATGAAGAAGCATGCGCATATTATTGACGTGCGCGGCAAAGGTTTGCTTTGGGGCGTGGAGATTGCGCGCGTTTCCCGCGATCATGCCTGTTATGAGCCGGAGAAAAAGATGACCGCGCGCATTGTCGCACAATGTTTTGCCCGGGGCTTGATGGTTTATCCGAGCGCCGGATTTATTGATGGAACCCACGGCGATTCAATTTTGATCAGTCCGCCGTTGATTATCACAAAACCCGAAATTGATCTGTTGCTGGATTTGCTTGGCGCCGCCTTGAAGGATGTGTTTCTAAACGTAAAAGCGTGAGTTTTTTAGACGCCGGCTGTGCGCAAATTGCCGACCGGACTTCCGGCTATCGAAATTGTTCAATATCCGCATTGAACAGTTCCGAAACGATATCTTCAAGCGTAACTATTCCGACGCATTGATTGCGGCTGTTGACTACCGCGAGAAGGTGTTCTTTGTTTTGAAGCATGGTGCGCAGTCCCGCCATCAGGGTGGCGCGAAAGTCAACCGTGTGGATGGGTTTGGCGTTCTCCAACATCCGTGCTATTTCCTTGTTCGAGGCCGGCAGAACTTTTTTGGCGACGACATAGGCGAAGATGTCTTTAACATCCTTGCTCCTGCTGACCGGGTAGCGAGTGTGTCCGCCGTCACGCAGCACGGCAAGGAGCGATTCCGGGCTTTGTTCCATGTTAATGAAGCGAATGAGTTGCGGGGAAAGCATGGCGTGGACAATGCGCGTATGGTTCAGGCGCAGCGCATTGACAATGATGTTTTCCTGTTCCAGATTGATGGCTTTGCCCGAGCGCGCCAGTGTGGCCAGTGTGATCAGATCAGCCGTGGTGATTTGTTCGGATTCGGTTTGGGATGTGAGTTTGCGGAACATGACTTCGCTCACCCAAATGAATGGGCGCAAAAGCCTGGTGATGAATTCGAGAATCGGTCCGGCCAACGGCGCAAGTTGGTTGCGAAAGGTTACGCCGATGACCTTGGGCAGCACTTCGGTGCCAAACAGAACGATAATTGTAAAGAGCACCGAAAAAATCCAGATATTGTGTTCGCCATAGATTTGCGCGAATGCTCCGCCTGCCACCGTGGCGCCGCCGGTATGAGCTACGGTGTTGAGCACTAAAATGGCCGTAATCGGCCGCGCGACATTTTGTTTGAGACGTCTCCAGGACTCAGCGGCACGCGGGTGTGTCGCTTGCAGATGACTCAGAGTGAGCGGATTGAGGCTTAAAAGCAATGCTTCCGCCAACGAACAGAGAAAGGAGACGAAAATCGCGATGCTTGAACTGATGATCAGAATGGATGTCATGTTTTAAATTTACGGATTGTAAAGTTTGCGGTCAAGTTTATTATCTGTTCGTGCGTTGATTGGGCAGGGCTGTGTCATGCTCGGCGGCTCGCCCGGGTCTCGCCCAACCAAAGCAACATTTGGCCATAATGGCGGGGCGAAGCGTCTAGGCCGAGCCGCTTTTTCCGAACATGACACAGTCATAGCTGATTGGGACGAATTTGTTGGTTGGGAATCGCCTTGCATGAAAATTATTGATTTAACTTTGCCGA
>CAZMFH010000203.1:0-4682 GCA_964565485.1 uncultured Verrucomicrobiota bacterium
TGGCCATAATGATGGGGCAAAGCGTCCCGGCCGAGCCGTCTTTTTCGAACATGACACAGCCCTGGCCAAACACACCGGATGCAGGCAAATATTTCCTGAGGTTGACAGACACGGGGGAATTTGAGGTCAGTCAATTTTTTACGATTTCAAGCATCTTGTCTCTCGGAGCATTCAGCCCTGCATGCCACAATGCACGCTTGCCCCATCATATCACTGTTCCTGATCAAATGCGTCCTGACCAATCCGTAAAACACAAGTTGCCGCATCTAACGCGCGAACACTGACGGCAACCGTGTTGGTCGCGCCCTGAACACCGACCGTATAAACGCCTTCCGCCAAACCATAGACGCGCGTTTTTCCCGTCTCATCGGTTAAAGCAACCATGGCGCGTTGCCAGGGTAACACACCGAACAAACCGGTCCGATCGTTGAGACGCAGCACTTCATGCCCATCGGCGGCGGTAATTACAGAACACATGCCCGGCGCCGGTTCACCTGAACGCAAAACCGTTACGGCAATATCACCACCCGGCGCAAGCCGGACATTGAAGTTGGTCACAGACGGAACATTAACATTTGTCATCGCCACAACTCGCCCGGGATGCACGGCACACAAAAGATAAGCGCCCGCCGTCAAAGGCATGTCAAAGGCATAAGCGCCATCCGCGCCGGTCCGCGCCCAGCCGCGCGCCAGTCCGAGCATTAAATCCGCATCCGCCCCTCCCGCAAGCGCCATAACCGAAACCCCTTCAAGCGCAACTCCGTTTTCATCGGTAATCAAACCGCCGAAAACCACACCACGCTCCATGATAAAATCACGCTGTTCCTGATCTGCGCCGATCACAACTCCTTCAAATCTTTGTGCCCCGAAATTTTCGTGCCGCACAACGACATCATATACGCCCGGCGCGAGCGCTTCGACTTTGTATTTCCCTTCTCCATCGCTTCGCGCGGAACGCGCAAGAATATGTTGCCGGATAATTTTGACGCCGGCCGGATTTAGCATGATTTGCGCGCGCGGCAGAGGCTTGCCATCGCGGGAGTTCACGCGCCCGGAAAGCGCAAGAACCGGCAAGTCAATCACAATATTGGTCTGTTCCGCCGTCAACTGCAAAACACCAGAAATGCACGCGTCCTCATCCGCATCCGCGCCATCCTTCCCGGATTGATGATAGGAATAATAATAAGCGCCGGCGTTTAGTCCGCCAAGCTCAAAGACACCGCCAGTCGTAACCGGAGCTTCAATTTGATCTTCAAACATGCTCATCATTGCCATCGGATCGGAAGAATCCTCGTCCGGCAAACGCGCAACCGTCAGTTTACCGCCAGACGATACACGCTCGTTCCCGCGAATCACCCCCTGCACAACCGATGCTCCCGCAGCATCCGCCTTTTCTTTGGGACGAATAATCAGGTCCAGCGTCCGACCGGCGGCAATCTCAACGGATCGAATCTGAGGGCGCATCCCAGTCTCTTCCGTCTGCGCAAAACACATAAGCATATATCCGCCGGCAGCCATGTTTGTGAACACAAACGCGCCTTCAATATCGGTCTGCCCGCTGGCTTGCACCAGAGCATTGCGTGGCGACATCAGCGAAACATAGACATCCGGCACAGGATCGCCCGCCTCATTCAACACAACAGCCCTGGCGTGCCCCATCGGCGGAAGCTCAATCCGCGTTTCATTGGATTGATCGCGGTGAACCATAATGTCCCGGCTGTACATGGTTTTGCGGCGATATTCATCCTGTCGCTCCATAACTTTCAGCGTTACAACACCGGATGGAACGCCGGGCAGCACAAACCGTCCTTCCGCGTCAGTCCGCCTTGTTCCATCGTTATCCTCACCCAAGGCAAAAGGCATTGATGCTTCGCCAACAGCCGACTCCACGATCAACCCCGCAGCGGGCCGGCCATCGGCATGAACAACCACTCCGCTTACCGTGCAGCCTGTTTGCATTACAACTGATAAAGCCGATGCAATCGCATCAGTCCCGGCGCTCAAATCCACAAGCGCCTTACCAGGCAGCAACGGCGGCTTGACAAACTCGATAATGTATTGGGAACCTTCCCGCAACATAACGCTAAAACGCCCCTCCGCATCCGTCATATTGGCATCCTTCCGTTTGCCGTAAGACGAGAACCTGATCCGCCCGGTGCCACCCCCTTCCTGCCGGACAACTGTAAATGCGGCCCCCGCAACCGGTTGCCCATCCACATCAGACACCACACCATGCACTGTGTGGCGCCGGCCCAGACTGATCAATAATTCTTCCGTGCCGGCTTTAACACCATCCATGGTCAAAAGCGTATCCAACTCATCGGATGCGCTCGAAAACACAAGCCGGTATGTTCCATCCGGCTCCAAACCCGTCAGAACGAAAACGCCGTTTTTCAGTTCGACCGTTTTGGAGCGGCCAAATGAGTGGCGTCTGGTCAACGTGGTGTCAGAACGCTCTTCCGCATATGCCATAATCTTGACTCCCGCAGCAGGTTCGCCGTCAGATTCAGCAATATTGCCGGAAATGCAAAGCCCCCTGTCCAAAACAACATTCAGCGCAAGATTATCCTCGCCAATGGTTACGATTAAATTGGTATGCACATAAGCATCATGAGAAACGCGTATTTCAAACCGGCCCGGCAACAACCCTTTGATTTTGAATGCGCCGTTTGTGTCGCTGCGCGCAAACTTGAAGTCGTTATCACGTTCATCCGATGTGTGCTTTTCGCGCAGCGCAAAAAGCATCAATTGCGCCTGATCCACGGGCTTCCCGTTGGCATCCGCAACTGCTCCGCTCAGCATCGCCGTTTTACGCGCCACAAGGCCGGCATGCGTTTCTGCGTCGCTGGTTATCATAACATTCGTCACGCCGGAGCCGACAGCATCATCCTCAACCCACATAACGTATGAGCCCGGCGGCATATTGCTGAAAATTGCCGTTTGCCCGTCAAAAGGAGCACGGAAAGACTCGCTCCGGCGCGATCGGCCTGTGGTTTGCTGCAAACGGATCCCTATGCTGCCCGGCATGGCCAAAACATCTGTTTCCGGCTTAAGCGCCAGCACAATAACGCCGGCGCGCAACATGGAAATGTTATGTATTGTCTCCTGGCCTTTTTCGCATTGCACCAACATAAAATCCCGGTCTTTGAGAGCATAGCCCGGAGCGTCAATACTCAGGTAATTTTTTTTCGCGGGCATCCCTTTTAAAACATAACCTCCTTGCGCATCCGTAACGGCCCTGAAATAACGGTCGGCGATTATAACCGCCCCGGCGATCGGGCGATCATTTTCGTCCGTCACCCTTCCCATAACGCGCGCCGCCGGTTCAAGCCTGATTTCAATATGCGCCGGATCATCAGACACCGTTATGGCATCGGCTGGCGCGATATATTCATCAGCAATGACTTTGCAGTAATAATCAGCCGGACTTAAATTCTCGAACAAGAATGTTCCGTCTTTCCCGCTGCGCGTGCGCCCGGCTTCCAGATAGTGGTTGCATGTGTATTCGCGCAATCTTATTTCCAGCGCAATCTCCACGTCCGGCATGATATTGCCGTCCGGATCGCGCACCAATCCGCTCAGAACGCAACCGCGCTGCAAAACAAGAACGCCAAAATCGCGATCCTCGTGCAGATGCGTAAAACCATCGTAAATATGTCCGCAACTATCGGCTAAAAAAAGCATGTATTCTTCCGTAACACCTGGCGCCTGCATCTCGAAACGTCCGTCCGCGCCGGTCTTAAAACGCACAACATAATCATCAGGAAAAGGGCGGGAACGGTTTTCGTGATGTTCAACCTGAATCGTGATTTCCGCCGCCGGAGTTTGGCGATCCGCTTGAACAACGCTGCCTTTAAAAGTCAGCGCCACGGATGCCTGACTTAATGCGCCGACAATGCAAACAAGCAAAAAAATACGCGCAACCATGTCAACCCTCCAAGCGCTTTTTATTTATACCGTCCTACGGCCACCGTGGCGGTCCATCCGCTGCCTGCCGGATCATACAAACGTCTTGCAATCGTTCCAAACCCGGCGGCAGGTTCCAGCGGCAGCGGCATCAGCTTCAAAGCGCCCATGCGGATGACAAGCGGCGCAGCATCAAGCAGATCCGCCCACTGGCGCGCTTCATCATCCGTTACCGGCACCATGACAACACAATAAACATCACGGCCAGAACCGTGTTTCAAAAGATAGACTTTTTCGCCGACAGCCTGCAGAAACTGACCTAAAAGTTCGGCGCGAGACTGCTGATCACCGCTTTTATCGCTCAGCGCACGGCTGGGCGCAATTACACAACGGCCCCCTCACCCATACTCCGTATTTGCCTGTGCGATTTCATCGCGCACAAAAAGCTGTAGCGCAACAAGCTTGTCAAACCGTGTCGTCTTGCCGGCGACCAGTTCCAAGGCGCGCTGCCGAACAGCTTGATCAACCGAATCGCTTCCACCCGCGCCATAAACCCAACCCGCCAACAACAATATCAATGCCACCCAGACAGGTTTGCCGGCAAACATACCTACCTCCATCATTGCATATTAAACTGACCTATTCATGCAAAATTCTTTTTCATTCATAGTCGCTTGCGAATCATGCAATTGTTTCAATTGCACGATTTGCAAGTTTCGACGTAACCATTTAGCCGTCCGAAGAAAAGAATGTTTCGATTCACCGCCCGCTCGTTT
>CAZMFH010000204.1:0-4678 GCA_964565485.1 uncultured Verrucomicrobiota bacterium
GTTAAGCATCGTGCGGGGGATCGTCAAAGATCACAACGGTTTTATCAATCTGGCAAGCGCCCCCGGCCAGGGAACAACTTTTACGCTTTATTTTCCGGTCTGCCATGAAAGCATTGCTCCCGCCAGCAAGGAGCCGCACGCGCGCGGCACAGAGACCATCCTGGTTGTGGATGATGATTCGTTGCAAGTGGAAGTTATGATGCGTTTGTTGCGCAAGCTTGGCTATACCGCGCATGGCGCGCACAGCGGCGAGGAGGCGATTCAAAAAATACAGGATAAGCCTCCGCCGAATCTGATTCTGCTCGACATGGTTATGGGCAGCGGCATAGACGGCGCGGAAACCTATCAGCGCATCAAAGCCATCAATCCCGATTTGAAAGCCATTATTGTCTCAGGTTACGCCGAATCGCCGCGCGTGAACAAAGCGCGTGAACTTGGGGTGCAGGTATATTTGCGTAAACCTGTCTCCCTGGAAAAGCTCAGTAAAGCTGTCCGCCAGGAACTCGATCGGAAATGAGCGCTGCGATCATCAAAAAAACATGGCAGGGACTCGCTGTTGGCCTGACATCCGCAGCTGTTGCTCTGGCGTTTTGGGGGCTTGGCGCCATGGACCGGTTTGAGGCCAAAACATGGGATTGGCGCGTAACGGCGCTTGCCCGGCCCGGCGCCTTTACCGAGCGCATCAAGCTTGTTTTTATTGATCAGCAGAGCCTGGATTGGGTCAATAATGCCATGGCGTTGCGCTGGCCATGGCCGCGCGAGGTTTATCGCCCCATTCTGGAGTTTTGTCGGCGGCAAGGCGCCAAAGCTGTGGCGTTCGATCTGCTTTTTACCGAACCTTCATCTTACGGTGTCGAGGATGATCTGTCATTTGGCGCCGCCATTGCCGAAACCGCCGGTTTTGTCAATACAATCTTTCTCGGCCATGAACACGGTATCGCCGCCGGCTGGCCGGAGTATTTGCCGGCGCGGATGCGGATTGCCGGTCTCAATGAATGGCTTGTGCTTCCAGGCCGCGCAAGCTTGATTATATCCAAAGCCATTTTCCCCGTTCCGCAGGTTGCCACCAACGCGGCCTTGTTGGGCAATGTCGAGGCCGAGCCTGATCCGGATGCCATCTTCAGGCGCATGCCGCTTTTTGCCGTTTTTGACGGGCGACCTGTGCCGACGCTCGGGTTGGCCGCCGGCCTTGCCGCCACCAATTTGCCGCTAAGCATTGCTGCGGACTTTCTGCGCGTCGGCGCGCAAACCGTGCCGATTGATCGGAGCGGCAAGACTGTTTTGCGCTTCCGCGGGCCATCGGGAACGCACGCGCGTTTCAGCGCGGCGGCGGTAATTCAATCCGAACTGAATCTGCAAGCCGGCGAAACACCGCCAATAACCGACACCAATCTTTTTAAAAACTGTTATGTCTTTTTCGGCTGCAATGCGCCCGGTTTGCTCGATTTGCGTCCGACGCCGGTTGGGCATATTTACAGCGGCGTTGAAATTCATGCCACGCTGCTTGACAACCTGCTGAGCGGCGATTTTATGCGCGATGCTCCCTTCGGCCTGACGATTGCCATGGCGCTTGTGCTGGGCGCGCTGTGGGGTGTTTTGACGCTTGCCGCCCGTAATCCGCGCGAAACGGTCGCCGCTTTTCTGATTGCTCTGCCGTTGCCTGCCGTGCTTTGCGTTCTGGCGTATCAACGCGGCGTTTGGCTGCCCTTTATCCTTCCGGAGACGACCACCGCTCTGGCGCTGGTTGGCGCGGTGTTGGTAAATTATGCCACGGAAGGGCGGCAAAAACGGTTTATCCGCGGCGCCTTCAGGCAATACTTGAGCGAGCATGTGATCGAACAACTTGTCCAAAATCCGGATCGCCTGCAACTGGGCGGTGAACAACGCGAGCTCTCGATTTTCTTTTCCGATTTGCAGGGGTTTACCGGCATTTCTGAAGGCCTCAATCCCCAGGAACTGACCGGTTTGCTGAACGAATATCTTACCGCCATGACCGATATTATTCAGGAAGAGGGCGGTACGGTGGATAAATACGAGGGTGATGCCATCATTGCCTTCTGGAACGCGCCGCTGCCGCAGCCGGATCATGCCCGGCGCGCCGTGCATGCCGCTCTGCGCTGTCAGCAAAAGCTGGCGGAAATGCGGCCGGCTCTGCGCGCCAAAACCGGCAAGGACCTGTTCATGCGCATCGGCATCAATACCGGTCCGGTTGTGGTTGGCAATATGGGTTCGCGCAACCGTTTTAATTATACCATTCTGGGCGATGCCGCCAATCTGGCATCGCGGCTGGAAGGCATCAATAAGCAATTCGGAACCTATACGATGATTTCCGAAACCACGCGCGCGGCCATGGGAACATGCTTTAAGGTGCGCGAACTTTCGCGCGTGGCGGTTGTCGGGCGCAAAACACCGGTGCGCGTCTTTGAGCCGTTCAATCTGCAGGATGCCTCCGCTCCGAACACGGATTTGTCCGCTTTTGCGGAAGCCTTGCATTCCTTCTATCAGGGCCATTTTGCCGAGGCTCTTGCTGTCTTTCAAAAAATCCAGGCTGATGATCCGCCGGCCGCAGCGTATGCGCGCAAATGCCGCGATTTACTGGAGCATCCGCCGGCCGATTGGCAGGGGGTCTGGGTAATGACCGAAAAATAATATTCCGGGAGGAGGTCAGAATGCCGCTGTTTTGGTGGTCTGCTGTATTGTTGTTGCTGGCAATCGGAAGTCAATCGGCGCTGGCGGTAAAGGGCCGAATGGTGGCGACCGGTGGTCTGCAGTCTTTTGCCGTTATGCAAAATGGCCGGGTCTATGCCTGGGGCCGCAATGATTCCGGGCAACTGGGGTTGGGGCACACCAATGATTGTCCACGTCCGGTGCGTATCCGCGGACTAACCAATATCGTGGCTGTTGCCGCCGGAGGCCGCCACACATTGGCCTTGGATGTCAATGGGCTGGTTTATGTCTGGGGTAATAACAGTTATGGCCAGTTGGGCACAGGCAATCGTGCGGCCAAATGGACCCCCGTGCGGGCGCAATATATCGAACATGCGGAAGCTGTTGCTGCCGGCGAGCATCACAGCATGGCGCTGGTTGACGGGGAACTCTGGGTGTGGGGGCGTTGCGATCAGGGTCAACTGGGCATTAACCGGACCGGTTGTGTGATTCTTGAGCCCAGTCTGGCGCTTGCGTTGCATAACATCAAAGTTCTGTCCGGCGGATCGGATTATTCTCTGGCGGTTTGCCGGGACGGCACCGCCTGGGGTTGGGGCAACAACGGGTACAACAAGCTGGGCTTTCCGAATATTTCAGGCGACAACCGCTTTCCGTTGCCAACCTGGATTGCCGCCATTACCGGCGCTGTTCAGATTGCCGGAAATTACCATCATTCCCTGGCTCTGTTGCATGACGGCTCCATGTTGGGGTGGGGCGCCAATGATTTCGGCCAGGTGGGCGACGGTACGCAGTTGGCGCGTGTTCGTCCGGTGGCTGTTGCTGCGCTGACCAAAATAACCAACATAAGTTGCGGCGCTTTTCATTCCCTTGCTGTCCGGCGGGATGGTACGCTTTGGGCCTGGGGACATAATGGTTCCGGCCGCCTTGGCGACGGAACCAACGTTAACCGCGCAGTTCCCGTGCTGGTTGCCGGTCTGCGTAATGTGCGCGCTGTGGCCGCCGGACAATACCACTCTCTGGCAGTAACCGGCGATGGCCGGGTATGGTCATGGGGCGCTTCATACTGCGGGTTGCTTGGCAACGGCGCCACCCAGGCTTGTTTTTTTCCAATGCTGGTTCGTTTTGGCGGCGCTTGGAAAGCGCCGGTTGGTGATTTTGACGGTGACGGGCGCGCTGATCCGGCGGTTATGAACGAATCATCCGGTTCCTGGCGTCTTCGGCTTTCGACGGCGCAGTATGCTTTTTTTGAGCTTCAGGGCTTCTTGGGGTCCACCGGCGCGGTTGCGGCTGTCGGGGATTATGATGGCGATGGATTGGCCGATCCGGGCGTATATTATGAAGCAACAGGACGCTGGGAAATACGTTGTTCCTCTGCCGGTTATGTATTGCTGCAAACGGGCAATCTGTTGGGCGGTGTTGGCTATGTTCCGGCGGTGGGGGATTATGACGGAGACCGTCTTGCAGATCCGGCGGTCTTTTGCGATGCCACCGGCGCTTGGAGTTTTTTGGGATCGGCCTCCGGTTATTTGCCAACAACCGTGTCCGGATTATTGGGTCAGGCTGGTGATTTGGCCGTTCCGGCCGACTATGACGGCGATGGGCTGGCCGATCCGGCAGTTTATGATGATGATAGTGGCGCCTGGAAAATAGCATTTTCCTCCGCCGGTTATGCTGTGCAGGAAAACATCATTTTTCTTGGCGGACCCGGCTGGGTGCCGGCGGTGGGGGATTATGATGGCGATGGATTGGCCGATCCGGCGGTCTATGATCCGCAAAGCGGCGACTGGCATTTCCGTTTTTCATCTGATGGATACAGATTGTTGGAACAGCGGGGGATGCTCAAATTCCGTGATTAGACGATCTGATCGTTGCGGCAGTATCCCTGTATGGTAAATTTCATCCTAAAAAATCTTGCGCTTCTCCTCAAATATCGGATCCATAATCCATTTTCCGCTTTCCAGTTCCGTTTTCATCATATCTGCAAGTATATTCCAGGAAGCGAATTTTCTGG
>CAZMFH010000205.1:0-4616 GCA_964565485.1 uncultured Verrucomicrobiota bacterium
GTGGCGCGCGAAATATTGAGCGATTCCATCACCTCCTGCCGGGTAACCTGCTTGCGCGCGTCAAGCAACTCCAGGATCAGGCGTGTGCGGAAGTCATCCTGCGCCGTGCCCTTATCGCGTCGTTCGCAGATGTATTTGGAGGTTTTGGACCCGAAAAATATGCCGAGCACCTGAACCGAAACGGCCGCAAGATTCTGGGGCAACGCAAATTCCGGACGGAAACAGACCACAATATACATAACCAGATACAGCAACATCCAGAGATAAACGAAGACAGACCCTTTGCGCCGTGGCTCCGGCGTTCCCATCCAGCGCCGGATTTCCTTGTCCGCCGCATAGGCGCCAACCAGCGTGACATAGATCGGCATCATGCCGTCCGGTAAGATCAAGGCCGACTTCAGCAAGAAATCCGCCAGCATCAACGCCAAGTATGCGACGGTATAGAAAGTCAGCAGTGGGAACAGAATTGAGACTTCGTTGAAAGGCGGCCGCCGCTTCCGGGCGGCATCGCCGGAATCCAAGTTGGCCTCCGATTCGCTTGTATCCGATCCATTCATATCCTGCCTTATACCACACAAGACCCGGCCATACAACCACATTTGAAGGATCGCATCGCTTCAGAATTCTTTGAAACAAAAAGGGCCAAGCGTTTAAAAAATAATTGGCTCATTGTAACAGGGCGTAATACGGGCGGGAAGTCAAAAGAGCGGATAAAATGATGAGTGGTGGGTGGATTCAACAGGTCTGCCGACTTCGTTGCAACTTTCAGGCACTGCTGAACCTGATCTGGCCGACCGGTTTTAGAAGCGCGGCCGGCGGTAGCAGGCAGTTGCGGAAAGACTCGGCAAGGCGACGGGCGAAGTTTTTCCATGTTCCGAGTTGTTGACGGAAGGCAACAAACAGACTGCCTTTGACAATTAACTGGAAAAGGAAGTGTGCGATTTGGAGTAAAAGGAAATAATTTTTAGCCGCGTTGGGATGCTCGCAGTAAGCATGCTCCATGTTGAATCCACCATTTTTCTGAATATTGAAGCCTTCGTTTTCAATCTTCCATCGTAATCGTCCTCCTCTGTTGGCAAGTGTGGCGACGCCCTCGTAATCTACGCGGAAGTTCGTCAGCCACACAAAATTCGTAGTTTCCTTGTTTTTGGTTTCCCGGCAAACAATAATCTTGAGGTGATGTTTCGCATAAGGAAGGTCGTCGAGCCATTGGAAGTATTGTGTTTTATCTTGATATTGGATCGTGCGCTGATTGGCCGGGGTGAGTTTTAAGAGTTGTTGAGCCTCCGCATACCGTTCCGGCATGGAACCCTCCTTGAAGGTGACAAGAAATTTCCATGAGTTTTGTCGGCACAGGTCAAAAACCGGTTGGCCGGCATAAAGGGCGTCCAACAAGAGACACAGCGGAGTTCTGGGGAAAGCCGTCTTGATCTTTGCTGCCAGACGATGAAAAGCGCGTAATTCACAGTCCTGCTTGTCATACTCCTCGTTTGGGTTCTCAATGAACTCCGCCGCCATGGGCAAAGCCAGTCCGTTGGCCGTAACCAGCATGGCCATAAGGACATTATGAAAATAGAGCTTGCGACCGTCTTGACAGTTGTGCACCAGACAATGGGGGCAATGTCGTTCGCGGAAGAACAATTGTCCGGAACCGTCAACGGCCACCAGAAAATAATCACGCAGGCGATAATCGTCCAAAGCCTTCATGCGTATCAGGCGGCGGATCATCTTAAAAAGCATGTCATTAAAACATTCCGGATCCAGCGGTTTGAGATAATATTTAAGCGTGTCCGGGTGGGCCACAGTGTTTTCGCCGGTTTCCGCCAGATGGATCAGGTTGCCATGAAAAGTTGGCGACTGCCGTTCCCAGAATAACTGATGGCAGCTTTTCAGATGGGTCAGATACATCATCAAAGCGTTCCAGACCAGATGCTTTTTGTCATAGGTGATCAAATCAGGATCGCGAAAATCAGGCAGGTCATTCAGCCATGCCGAGAATTCCGGAAAGAAATGCCGCCTTGTCTGGCACAAAACTTCCGTTAAGTTTGGGACAGGCGGGCGTTTCTTTTGAGGGCGGCCCGCTTTAGCGGAACGTGCCGATGGATGATCGCCATACTCCGGCGGTTGATCAAGCGCATCAGTTCCTTGAGATTGCGATAGTTGCGTGTCCACTGTGTTACCTCCTTGACTAGATCGACCGGCACATAAACTGCCTTGGTTTTCCCTCGGACCTTGAAAGTCAGCCGATGCGCCACGTGTTTGCAAGTCGGATGCTTGATCCGCACCAGCGTTCCCATCACAAATGGCCCGACCCGGGCCAAGCGTTTGACGGCCGCATTCTGACGTGTTTTAAGCCGATTTGTCGGTCGCATCTGTATCCCTCCTTAATAATACGTAGTCCTACGTGCCATTAATATGCACAAAAAAAACGTTTCTGACAAGAAAAATCTTCAATTATTTTCGGCAATCAATTCCCCGCCCAAAATCCCCTTTAATTTCAGGGCGATCAGTATGCCCGTTAGTGCGACAAATTAATAATTCTGAAGGGCTGCCAGGGCGGTGCCACGGACGGTAAGAGTTGATTGAATTTTAGTAGGATGCGCAAAAAAACTGGACACAGATTTGTTTTCATGCTATTCATCTTCCATGAAAACAAACGCATGGAAACAGTACGCCGACGCCGATATCCTGAAGCGAGTCACGGTACGGCTGATCACACCTGAAGAAAAAGCCCAGTGGGACAAGCTTGTCACAGAACGACACTACCTGGGAAATGCGCATTTGGTTGGCCGTCAGCTGCGGCACGTGGCGGAACTTGATGGGCAATGGGTAGCATTGATCGGCTGGAATGTAGCCGCATACCATCTGAAAGGCCGGGACACATGGATTGGCTGGAACATCGAACAGTTGCTCAAGCGGCGCAAGTTTGTTGTGCAGAACAGTAGATTTCTTCTGCTGTCGGAACGGGGGAGCTGTCCGAATCTGGCGAGTCGGGTTTTGAGCCTGTGTTGCCAAAGGTTGAGTTCTGACTGGGAATCGGCGTTCGGCTATCCTGTGTTGGCCGTGGAGAGCTTTGTCGATCCGGCTCGTTTTTCGGGTGTTTGTTATCGTGCGTCCGGCTGGGAACGGCTTGGGCAGACGCAGGGATCGCGGCGGCATCATCGTGATTTCTATTTGGATGACGGTTCTCCCAAGGAATTGTGGGTTCGTTGCCTACATCCGCAGGCGCGCAAATGGTTGCGGGCTGAAAAACTTCCGGCTCGGTTTGATCGTTATGAAGATCCTGCGATGCATTGTCCTTACACGGTTCCGCAGTTCCGGTCGCTGTGGCAACGGCTTAATCAGTTGCTTGATCCCCGCAAGCGCAAGGGACGGCTGCATGGGCTGGCCTCGACGTTGACAATCTGTGCGCTGGGCACCTTATGCGGAGCGCGGGGGACGCGAGCCATTGCGGAGTTTGCTGAATACCTCAATCAAAGGCAGTTACGGCTTCTGCGCTGCTACTACAGCAAAAAAGAAAAACGCTATCTTCCACCGAGTGAGCCGACGATCCGACGGGTGCTCAAGGGGGTTTCGGCGGCGGATTTCGACGGTGCGGTCACCGCCTGGCTTGCGGACCATGACGAACCGGCGCGGCGGTTGGCCGTGGACGGCAAAACGATAAAAAAGGCCAGATGTAAGGATGGGCGAGCGTTGCATATGGTTGCAGCTGTCACGCATGAATCAACCCGGCTGGTGGCCCAGCGTCCCGTTGCTGAGAAATCAAACGAAATCACGGCGCTGCGCCCGATGCTGCAAGATGTGCCTCTGCATAATGTGCTGGTTACAGCCGATGCTATGCAGGCGCAACAAAATGCCGCTCGCTTTTTGGTTCAGGAGAAAGGCGCCGATTACTTTTTCTCACTGAAGGGCAATCAGCCCTCTGTTCAGGAGGCAGCCCAGCGGTGTTTAAGCCGCGCTTTTTCCCCCTCAGCATCCGCCACAGAACAGGACGGTGGAGAAGGATCACGGCCGGGTGGAAGTGCGCGAAGCATGGGCAACGATGGTGCTGCCTGAGCAGGTGGGATTTTGTGCAGCCGCGCAAGTGGTGCGGATTCGCCGTCACTTCACTCACCTGCCTGGCGGAAAAGAAAGCGATGAAACCGTATTGGGCATAACCAGCCTTCAGCCGCTGTCTGATCCGGCAGCCAATGCAGCGCATCTGCTTGATGTCGCCCGGGGCCAATGGAGCATCGAAAACGGCAATCATTATGTGCGTGATCGCACTTACGACGAAGACCGTTGTCAGGTTCGCGACCCCAACAGCGCTCGTATTCTGGCCACACTGCGATCCATGGCAAGGTTCCTCGCAAAGAAAGGATTCCATAAACCAAGTGCACAGCATAAAAAAACTACACCGTCTTTGAATCGCTTCTGTCAGGCGCATCGAACGCTTGCAATCCGATGGCTCACAACCTGAATGAGCTAATTTCAAGGCCGTGCATCAACCAGTTCACAGCCAAACTGTGCCTAAATAGCCGCACAAACGGTCTGCTTTTATCCTAATAGCCGGTCATTTCCGTCCAGTCTTGCTCTCCACGGTCTTTTTGCTCCATCGCCAATGCCCTTAAATCTTC
>CAZMFH010000206.1:0-4562 GCA_964565485.1 uncultured Verrucomicrobiota bacterium
GTTTTCAAAAGCATGCCCGAAAACATAGCCGACCAGAAAAAAGACAACCGTCCAGACCGCTGCGCTCAAGGCATTCATCACGGAAAAATAGAGCGGCTTGATCCGCGCCATGCCGATCGCCATCGGCGCAATCGTATGCGCGCCGGCAAAAAAACGGAAACTTAATAAAAATAAAATTTTGTATTTTTCAAGCAACCCGGCAAAACGGGTATAATGCCCCCGCCAGGCCGGACGCCGCTCCAACAAATAACGGCCGCTAATCATCCCAACGAAATAGGCCAGCTCGATAACCAGAAACGTGGCCGCAAAAGCAGTCAAGAGCACGCCAAAGACGTTGAGGTAATCCTGATGCGCAAGGAATCCGGCTGTCGCCAAGGTGAACGGACCCTCCAGCAAAACGCCGCAAAAGACGGCTAAATAACCATACTGTTCCAACCAAAGCTCAATATTCATTTTATTTTTCCAAGAAAACGCAGGAGCCCATCCAGAATAGTCCACGGATGGGGCGGGCAGCCGGGAATAAAAAGATCCACCGGCAACAAACCTTCCACACCGCAGGCTGTTTCGGGATGGCCCGCATAGATGCCGCCGGAAATGGCGCAAGCGCCGACGGCGACGACAATTTTCGGTGTCGGCACGGCCTCGTAAGTTTTTTGCAAAGCCAAACGCATATTGGCGGTTACCGGACCGGTGATCAATAAACCATCCGCATGGCGGGGCGAAGCCACGAATTGAATGCCAAACCGGCCAAGATCGAAAACCAGCGTATTGAGCACGTTGACATCCGCTTCGCAGGCATTGCATCCGCCGGCGCTGACCTGCCGCAGCTTGAGCGAACGCCCGAAAAGCCGCGCGGCTTCCCGGTTCAGGGCATCAGCCGCCTGTCTGGTCGCGCGCGTTATCACAAGATCCTCGCGCCGGCTGGCAGCGAGCTGATGGTCTCCGGAAAATTTGATGTTTTGTCCGCAACAAGCTTTGGCGCATTCGCCACAAAACAAGCATCGCCCCATATCCAGGCACAGGCGCCCTTCATTTTGTTCGAGCGCGCCCGTCGGACAAAGCGCCGCAAGACGCGCAGCATCCGCCGGGGCAAGCTCGCCAAGTTCCGGCCGACCCCGGAAACGCGCCGGCAGGCTCGGATTTTTCTTGGGATAAGCAAACGTCCGGTATTTCTGCCGCCACCTTGTTTTCAGAATATGCCACATATTGACGCCTTATAAATCATGTCCGCAGTAGGAAAGGTTAAAACTCTTGTTACAAAGCGGAAAATCCGAGATCTGCTGGTTGCGCATCGCGAAGGCCAAGCCGAACCAGTTATGGAACGAAGGATCAACAATTTTATAATGCGCAAACCGGCCCTGTTCATCGGTCAGGGCCACATGACAGATTTCTCCGCGCCAGCCTTCCGTCAAGGCTGCCGCCATGGTATTGGGCGCAAGCGGCTTTTGTTCCGCGTTCGGTTCGGCGGGCGGCAACATGCGCAATTGTTCGCGAATGAAAGCGATGGAACGCTGCGTTTCAAGCCGGCGCACAAACGCGCGCGCGAAGACATCGCCGCTATCCCAGACAGCAATGGGAATATGCGCATACCGATAGATGCCGGCCGGAAAATCATGCCGGACATCGCGTTTAACGCCGCTGGCGCGCGCCGCCGGACCGACCAGACCAAGCGCCAAAGCATCCGCATGGCGCACAAGCCCGGTTTCTTCAAAACGCGCCATGACCGAATTCGTCTTCCACAACAATTCGACGGCATCCGTCAAATCGCGTTCAAGCAGGTCGAGCCGGCGCAACAGATCGTCCGCTTCGGCATCTGTCGGTTCACAACCAAGACCGCCGGGTCGGATCAAGCCGCGTCCGAACCGGTTGCCGCACAAGACGGCGGTCAGATTAAGCCAATCCCCGCGCAAGCGGCCGCAGAATGAGGCCGTCGGCAAAAAACCGATATCGCCCGCCAGCGCGCCCAAATCACCCGTATGATTGGCCAGGCGTTCCAATTCCAAGGCAATACCGCGCAGCGCCTGGGCGCGCGCCGGAACCTGACTCCGCCCCAGCATTTCCAGGAGGTGGCAATAGGTCAGGGCATGCCCGATGGTGGTGTCGCCCGCCGCAGTTTCGATATAATGAATGGATTTTTTATCCGGCGCGCCGCGCAGACGTCGCTCAATGCCGCGATGCTGGTAGCCCAGACTGATTTCAAGATGCAAAACATTTTCGCCGTGGCATTGGAACCGGAAATGACCCGGCTCGATAATGCCGGCATGCACAGGACCGACAGCCACTTCGTGGATTTCCGTTCCTTCAACGCGAAAATAATCGGTAACACCCGGCGGCGGCCAAGCATCCGCCGGCAATGGCGGTTGGTTTTCCGCGCCATAGGGCGGATGGAACCGAATCGGTTTCAGCCAGGGATGGCCTTCAGGAGTCAGCGCCCATTGCTCGGCAATTTCGCGTTCAAACCAATGCGCCTGCGGCGCGGCGGACGTCAGCGAGGCATAACGCTTAGAGACAGAAGTCGTCCCGGCATACAACAGACCGTGCCCTTCGGCAGCCAGAATTGCCAGCAGCTCGATTTGTGCTGCGGAACCGGAGGGATGCGCAAAAAGAGCGACAAGCCGGCGGTCCGCTTGCAGATTGGCGGTTAGGATCTGACGGAATGTTTCCACTTCAAACCGCGGAAGCGCGGAACGCGGAATGATATCGCCATGGGCAAAAGCTAATAATTCCGTCTTGCTCATAATGCGCCGCTCCCAGTTAACACATAAGCGGCCGCCGCCAACATTTTTTGGAAAGCCGATGGCATCCATAATCCAAGCATCAGCAACAAAAACAGCGGCCCAATCACAATCAAACGTTCGAGCAGCGTGTTGCGCGATCGGCCAACGGCAAAATCAGCCGCGCCCCAGAACATATTCATGGCATGCCGCAAGGCGCCCACGAAAACCGTGCCGATCCCGAGCAAAAAAACAGCCATCACCACATACCGGCCTGATTCGGCTGCCGCCTTGAGAATAAGCAGTTCGCTGAAAAAAATGGCGAAAGGCGCCACGCCGATCAAAGCGAGGATGCTCCCGAACAAACCGCCGCCCCAAAGCGGATTGACACGCATCCCGCCCTTGATTTGGCGCATATCCTGAGTGCCGTAAATTTGGCCGATGCGTCCGGCGCAGAAGAAACCGAGCGCTTTGCAGATGGAATGATTAAAAGCGTGAAAGAGCGCCGCAAAAACGCCCAACGGCCCAAGCCCAAGCCCGAGCGCAATGATACCGAGATGTTCAACGCTGCAAAATGCAAGGAATCGTTTCAGGTTTTGCTGGGCAACAATAAAAACTGCGGCAATCAGGATGGAAATCAATCCAAATGTTACGAGCAAATTCGAAGTCCAACCTGCGCCGCCGGCGGCATCCATTAGCGGCAGATAACGCATGATGCAATAGAGCGCCATATTGAGCATGAACCCGGAAAAAACAGCTGATACCGGGGCCGGCGCCTGACTGTGGGCATCGGGCAGCCAACCGTGCATGGGGGCCAGCCCGGCTTTGGCGCCATATCCCACCAACAGAAAAATAAAGGCCGGCTTGAGCAATTTCAGATCCAAGGCGGCCGCCAGACCGCGCATATTCGTCCAATGCAAAAGATGCGCGTCAACCGCCGCCGGCCCGGCGATGGCCGGTTCAGCCGCCGCCGCAGTCAGGAGGACGCCCATGAAGGCGAAGGCCACGCCAACTGAACAAACGATCAGGTATTTCCAGGTGGCTTCCAATGAAACCGGCGAAACGTGCAGACAGATCAGAAAGGCGGTCAGCAAAGTTGTCGCTTCAACACCCACCCACATGATTCCCAGGTTATTGGAAAGCATGACGAGCGTCATGGCGCTCAACGTGGCATACCACAGCGCCGCAAAACGCCGGGCATCCACGCGTTGCAATGCATGTCCGGCCGGTTCATGGCGGAAATAGCACGGCACATAGAGAGAGCTCAGCGCAAATACCGCCAGCATAATCAACAAGTGATATGCCGCCAGCGCGTCCAGATGCAGCCATGCTCCGGCGGAAAGCAAGACACCGGAGCGATAAACCGTCAGCGCCGCCCAGCCGCCCGCAACAGCAAGGAGCGGAACGCCCCACGCCACTGTTGCCAGGGCAAAACGCGGCGAAGGCGCCAGCATATTCAAGAGAGCCAGACCCGCAGGAGTCAGAATCAGCAGCCAGAGCATATTACCGATGAAATCCATATTTATCCCTTCAGCGCGCTTAGCCGATCAACATCAATGTGATCAAACTCCCGGCTGATGTGCCAAATCACAATACCCATGACAAAGACGCCCACAAAGACATCAAGTAAGGTGCCCAATTCGATCAGGAGCGGCACTTCCGCGACAACTGCCAGACCGAAGGCCGCAATGCCGTTTTCCATGACCAGATAGCCCAAAACCTGCGTAACCGCCTTGCGGCGGCTGGTAAGCAAAAACAGACCCGTCAAAATCGTGGCGATCGCGCCCGGCACAACAAAGCGGGAAATGCCGGAAGCAACCGGCAGCGGCAGCCGGTAACCAACCCAGA
>CAZMFH010000207.1:0-4549 GCA_964565485.1 uncultured Verrucomicrobiota bacterium
ATGAGTTCTGGACAAAAAATATGCGTGATGGGCAAAGCCCATCACGGATTCAGGTGGTTACATTTAAATGGAACAACGCTGCCGGCGCCGATCGCTATTTTTTGGAAGTCAATAGTTCGTCCGACTGGGGTTCATCCACGCGTGTATATTTCGGCACTATCACTGATCTTGCCAAACAGGTGTCCGGTTTCCCCGTGGGACTAAATTACTGGAGAGTCTGGGCCGGCAATGCCGATGCCTGGAGCAAGGCCTCCGAGATCCGCTCATTTACACAACTATCGCCGCCGCCACAATTGGCCTGCAGCACCACCGCTTTAACTCCACGCACGGTGCGCAACCTGAACGCCGCCAGTCAGTTTTTTAACATCTGGAATTCAGGCAAAGGCAAAATCACTTATTCCATCACCGAAAATATTCCCTGGCTTTCCGTAACACCGTCCAGCGGAACAAGCAGTGGGGAACAAGACGCCATTCGCGTCAACTACAATACCCGCAGCCTTGCGATCGGCAATTACAGCGGTACAATTACTGTGAATGCACCCGGAGCCATTGGGGCACCGGCTTCATTGTCTGTTACGCTTACGATATGCGCTGGTTTGCCAATAGCCGCCGATTTTGACGGCGATGGATTGGCTGATCCGGCAATGATAAACGGCGCAGGGAACTGGTATATCTGGCTGTCTTCGCTGGGATATCCGCGTGTCGGTGCGCTGCCTTTCAGCGCTGCCGGCGCAACGCCGCTGGCCGCTGATTTTGATGGCGATCGAAAAGCCGATGCTGTCTCGGTGGATGCCTGTGGAAATTGGACAATTCGTCTCTCTTCGCTCAGCTATATGCCTCTGGATCCGGTTCGTTTTAGCGATGCCGGTGCGACACCGCTGGCCGCTGATTTTGATGGCGACCGCTTGGCCGACCCGGCGGCTATGGATAGCGCCGGAAAATGGACAATCTGCTTGTCTTCGGCGGGCTATAAACCGCTGGGGCCTTTCCCCATGACGCCGGGCGGCGGAACCCCGGTTGCCGCTGATTTTGATGGCGACCACTTGGCCGACCCGGCAGCGGTCAATGAGTCCGGACAGTGGATAATCCGTCTGTCATCAGCCGGTTACGCTCAAATAGGACCGCGCCCAATCACGGTCGCCAATCGTATGGCCGTCGCTGCCGATTTTGACGGCGATGGATTGGCTGATCCGGCGGCTGTTGATAGTTTAAGCTTCTGGACAATCTATATGTCGCGTACCGGTTACGGACCATTTGGTCCGCATCGCTTTATTGTGCCGTAATGCGTTAATCCCGTCTCGGAGCATTCAGGGTCAGATGCCTGAATGATCGAGATCCGAGAGCATACGGAAGATTGACAAGCCGTTTTGCATATAATACCTTAACGACATTAATGCCACATACCATGCACAAATGGAATAATGCGCGTTTGTTGTTAAGAATTGCCGTGATTACCGCGGCAATGGCAACGATATTTGCTGCCTGCTGCCTGCATCAAACTCAAAAGACCTTTCATAATCCTGTGGCCTATACGGTGCGGAACGACACGCTTTTTGTCGTCGAGCGCGATCAAAACACCGTTCTGGAACTTGCTTTGCCGGCCCAATCAGGCCGGCCGCTTCATGCCCGCGCGGCACACCGCATTGAACCTGATGACGCCGCCAATTATTACATGGTGCGCAAACTCTATGCCAATCCGCACGGGATAGTCGCGCACAGTTACATTTATGATCGCAAAACAAAGGCTTTTCGCGGTTATCGTTTTCGGGAATATCAGGAACTGGGCGCTCCGCCCCGCGATATACTGACAGTTCTCCTCAAGGATCCTCAGGACTATCCGGAAATATATTACGCATCCGATGCCGAAGGGAATCATTACTTTCTGAATAATTGCCCGAATTGCCGGAACATCTGGAAGCTGCCTGCGGCAGCGCAACCAGTCTGCATGTGCGAAACCGCTCCGCCCCCGGAATTGCTGCAAAGCGGTGAAACAAACTCCGCCTTTTCCGCATGGACGGCCATCTGCATCGGATCAAATGAAACAATTTATGTCTTATCCGGCACTTCTGACCGCATTATCGAATACACACCGCATGGTTCCGAAAAACGTACAATCGGCAAGGTAGGCTTTGCGCCCGGCGAACTGCTTGCCCCTTATGAACTCTCGTTTGTGCAGATTGTTCCCGAAGAGCCGCCACGCCTGACAGTGGCCAGCAGCGGCAACCGCAGCTGGGTGCAATTCGATCCAATCGGGCGTGTGCTTCGGACGTTAAGTCCGCTCGACAACGGCTATCCGTTCGCAGACATTTTGACCAGGCAAATCTTTAATGTGTCATATTCGACCAATCCGGTAACCTTTGATCTGGTTAACCGCGTCTTTGTCGAGCTGGCTTCCCCGCCAGTGGCAACCGGACAATACATCCTGAAACGTTCCTGCCTGACTTGTCTTTTGCTGGGAGCCGCCTTGATCCTTCTGATAACGGCGCTTTATTTGCCGTCCTGGAAAGATGGCGTCGCCAAATTGCGTTTCCCGTTTTTCGTCAAGCTGATTTTGCTTTGTGTGCCCTTGCTGATCCTCAGCGCCCTGACCGTGGGCGACTGGGTGCGCGACATCATGAAACCAGCCTTGGAAAAAGAAACGCGCTTGCGTTCGGAAAATCTGGCGCGCGCTGTCTTGAACAATCTGACGGAAACCGATTTGAACGCCATTCGCTTGCCAAAGGATCGCGAAAGCCCGGCGTACGAACGCATTCATGCAACTATCAGCCGGATTGTGGACGTCAAAGGCGTCCAGGAAACACCGAAATGGATTCTGCACAAAATTCACGAAGGCCGCTTTTATTTTGGCGTCAACATCTGGCGTGGCGCGATTTTTGAGCCTTATGTGGTTACCCCGGATCGCAAAATGTTTTTCCGCGCCTTGCGCGAGAAAACAGTTCAATCCGGACGCTTTACCGATGAGCAAGGCGAATGGTTCAGCACGCTCAGTCCGCTAACCAATCAAAACGGCGAAGTAACCTACATTCTGGAACTGTACCGTCCCACAGAAGAGCTTGACCGCACCGACAAGGGTGTTATCCGCCAGGTAATTGCGGTGGCCGGCGCAACGGCGCTGGCCGCCTGTCTGCTGGCCTTTTTGTTCTCATATTTTTTCTGCCGCCCCTTGCGTTCATTCCAACAAGCAACCGCGCTGATCAGCAAAGGCAATTTTGATCATGAACTCAAAATCAAAACACGCGACGAACTGAGCGACCTGGCCCATGCATTTAACCACATGATGAAAGACCTCAAACGCTATACACATGACCTGGCCGAAGCCACAGCAGCGCGTGAACGCATCGAAAGCGAAGTGCGCCTTGCGCGCGAAGTGCAGCAAAACATGATTCCCAAAAAATTTCCGCCGTTTGCGGGGGCCGAGTCGGTGGAAATTGTCGGACGCATGGATCCGGCGCGCGAAATCGGCGGCGATTATTTTGATTTCTTCAAGATTGACAACGAGCGCATCGGCGTGGTGATTGCCGATGTGTCCGGCAAAGGCATTGCTGCCGGACTTTTTATGACCGCTGTGCGCGCGCTCCTGCGCAGTCTGGCGGCCCACAACCCCAGTCCGGCCAATGTTCTGACGGAACTGAACCGCATCGTGGCGAACGACAATCCCTCGCTGATGTTCGTAACATTGTTTTATATGGTAGGCAACCTGCGGACCGGCGCAGTGGCTTGCAGCAGCGCGGGACATTTGCCGCCCTTGCTCCTGCAAAACCACCAGGTCGCCTGGATGCCGATCAAACGCATGCAAGGGCAAGGAATTGCGCTTGGCATAGACGAGGAATCGCAATACACAGAATTAACACTGACGCTCAAGGCGGGCGAAACCATCGCGCTTTATACCGATGGCGCCACAGAATGCATCAACAGCCAAAATGAAATGTTCGGCGAGGAGCGTCTGCGCCAATGCCTGCAGGACAACAGCGGTTTGCCAAACAACGCAATCATGAACAATATTTTCAAAGAGATCGCCGAACATCAACGCGGGATGGAAACCTTCGACGACATCACGATTTTGCTTTACAAATACCTTGACCACTTAAAATAATGCCGGTAATATGCGCGGTAATTTACGGGAGAGTCGCTTTTAAAAATTAGCTCGGTAATATGGATTTTTTTGCGTAATCATTATGGCGCCCACTGAAACAAACATTCCCCCGCAACGCGGGAGACAAAAACCAGAACAAAAACCTTCAGCCTCAGTCCGGTTTTTCACACGCATTGACTGGCTGGCATTCGGCATTACTTTTGTATTGGCGCAAATCGGCTATCTCTTCAGCCAGGCGCCGACGGTTACGCTGGAAGATTCGGGCGAATTGATCACCGCCGCTTATCATCTGGGTGTTCCGCATCCGCCCGGTTATCCGCTCTGGACGATTCTGTCATGGCTCTTTACCCGCATTTTCTTTTTCATGCATTACCGCGGTTATCCGAATCCGGCCTGGAGCGTGAATTGCATGTCCGGTTTTTTTTGCCAGTTCGCGTACAAGAGGACCAGCCATTA
>CAZMFH010000208.1:0-1456 GCA_964565485.1 uncultured Verrucomicrobiota bacterium
GTGGATTCCAGCGACCTGGCATTTCAGGAGGCAAGCCGCGCCTGTTTCAGCGAGCTTTTCCTGAAAGCGCAGCCGGAACTGATTGAACCGGTCATGTCTCTGGAAGTAACCACTCCGGAAGACTTTATGGGACCAGTAACCGGCAGCATTTGCCAACGGCGCGGGCGGATCGAGGAAATGGATACACAGGGTAACTTCCGGATCATCCAAGCCATGGCGCCGCTCAGCGAAATGTTCGGCTATTCCAACACAATCCGCACCATCAGCCAGGGACGCGCCAGTTACATTATGCATTTTGAGCGTTACGAAGCTGTTCCGTATGCGCTGGCCGAAGCCATTGTCGCCAAACGTCGCAACCCGCGCAAAGCTTGATTCAACGCCGCACAGCCGTCCGCAATGCGCGGTCAAAATCAGCCTTGAGATCATCAAGATGCTCAAGGCCAACGGCAACACGAATGAATTCCGGGGTTATCCCGGCCATGCGTTGCGCCGACAAACTCATTTGCTGATGAGATGTTGATGCCGGATGTAAAACCAGAGTCTTGGCATCGCCGACGTTGGCCAGATGACTGGCCAACCGACAGGCATTGATAAAACGCTCACCGGTACGCCGCCCCCCGCGGATACCAAATCCCAAGACGGCGCCAAATCCGCCTTTGAGATAGCGACAGGCCATGCGATGCCAGGGATGACCGGGCAGTCCCGTATAGTTGACCCAAGCCACCTCCCGCCGGCGGCGCAGCCAGCGCGCAAGCTCCAAAGAGTTGCGACACTGTTGCGACATACGCAACGGCAAGGTTTCCAAGCCCTGCAAAAACATAAAAGCGTTCAACGGCGCCTGACAACATCCAAGATTGCGCATACCCTGTAAACGCGCCTTCATGGCAAACGCAATATTGCCCAGCGCAGGCACATTCCGAAAAGCGTCCCAATAAACCAGCCCGTGATAACTCTGATCAGGCTCGGTAAATTCCGGGAAACGTCCACGCGACCAATCAAATCCACCGCCATCAACAAGAATGCCGCCAATCGAAGTCCCATGCCCGCCGATCCATTTGGTACAGGAATGCACGACGACATCCGCGCCATGCTCAAGCGGACGCGCGAGCAAGGGAGCAAACGTATTGTCCATGATCAACGGAACCCCCGCCTTGTGCGCAACGCGCGCCACACCGCAAATATCCGGCACATCGCCCTTGGGATTGCCGATCGTTTCCGCATAAACAGCCTTGGTGTTCGGCTGAATGGCCAACGCGACATTACGCGGCGTAAAATGCTCAAGAAATGTTACCGTTATGCCCATGCGCGGCAGAGTGAAACGAAACAAAGTATCCAGATCCGCAGCGCTCATCGTGATTGCAATCTTGCTGATTCTGACAAGTGTAATCGGCGCGAGCATACTGCAGACCTCGGGTGGCAGCGTCAAGGTTACCGATCTGAAGATCGAAACTGACCA
>CAZMFH010000208.1:1466-4507 GCA_964565485.1 uncultured Verrucomicrobiota bacterium
CAGAGCGAGAAAGATGGCCGCCATACCGCTTGAGGCAGCCAAGGCCGCCGAACCGCCTTCCAATGCGGCAACCCGCTTTTCCAACACATCCGTAGTCGGATTCATCAAACGCGTATAAATATTGCCAACCTCTTTGAGCGCGAAAAGATCGGCCGCATGCTGTGTGTTCCTGAAGACATAACTGCTGGTTTGATAAATCGGCACCGCCCGCGCGCCTGTTGTCGGGTCAGGCATTTGACCGGCATGCAAAGCCAGGGTTTCCAGACGCTGATCGAATTTATTCATAATGTTCGCCCCGCATACATTTTTTCCAACCCGGCATTCCGGCACAAATGTTTTTACAAATTAGAACAACAAATGCAACCGGTCAATCTTATAAACAAAAATGATTGCCCATCCGCACTTGAAAAACATGCCCGAAGTGTTATACTTGCCGCCATGACACTCAATGCGCCCAAATTACAAGACAGCACCATTTTGATGCAGGCGGAAAAAACCAAACTCCTGGACACAGTCCACCTGAACGCCGACAATCCTGCACATCATCCCCTGGACGCCAGCCAGATCGTGGACATCTCGGCAACAACTCAAAAACCGCCGGACCCAAGATTTACCGAGCTGATTGACAATTACAAGAACCTCCTGCGTTCACGCGCCATCCCCTACCCGGTAACCTATCAATTCGTCAGGGAACTCGGGCACGGACGGCAGGGTGTCGTCTTCCTGGCCAGCCGGCACGGCGCGCGCGGCTGCATTACGCACTATGCCATCAAGTTGTTCGACCCAAGCATCTATTCCGGCGCCGCACGCTATTGGACGGATATGGGGCGAATCGCGCGGCAGGTTTCACTTTTGCAACCAATTAACAGTGTCAACCTGGTTTCATGCGATTTTTATGAGGAATGCAACGGCATCGGATACATGCACATGCAGGCCATTGACGGTGTTGACCTGCATTTTCTGCTGAACAACAAGCACATGGATATGGCTCGTCCACGCAGTACTCCGGCGGAATGGGAACGCTTTATGACCGTTCTTTTCCGCTACGAAAACGGACAACTCAGCCTGCGGACCGGGGCAGCTCTGCATATTTTGCGCAATATTTTGCGCGGCCTGGCCGTATTGCACAATAAAGGCTTCATTCACGGCGACATCAAGCCAACCAACATTATGATTGATGTGCAGGGCACAATCAAGCTTGTTGATTTCGGCAGAGCCGGGCGCATCGGCGAACCAATCAATATCCTGCTGGGAAGCCCGCTCTATATGGCGCCGGAACTGCATCGCCGCGAACCTGGCATGGCGCAATCGGATATCTTCAGCACAGGCATGCTTGCGCTTGAAATCCTGCAGGGACGTCAAATAACCAAATTGGCCGATTACACGGAAAACAATCTGCTTGATCTTAAAACAACACTTTCCGGCCAGCTTGAACGCTGGCTGCCCGACGAGGTTTTGCGTAACATTGAACTGACACGCGTACTCAAGCAGTTTCTTGAGCCGGATATTGCCAATCGCGCAGCCGGTGCGCGCCAGGCCGAAATCGGAGAACACAGCCTCTTTTCCTCACGGCAATGGCTGAGCGACACCGAACGCGAATCCGAATATGAACGCGAGTTGGAAGCTTACCTGCATAAATTAGTGGACGAGGAAACAGGAAAACTCAACCCGCATTTTGGATCGGACAACCTCACCGCCGTCATTGAAGTGTAAGACATCGGGCAGATCGGCTGTGCCGATCAAAAATTGAAGGCTTCAATCTCGTCCAAAACCCAGGCATGCCCCGTCCGAGCGGGAAGATCAATTTCAATCCGCAAAGCCGAGGCCGGCATGGGCTTTAAAAAAACAATCCTGGCGCTTTGCAGACCATAGACAGGATGCCCGTTAACAAATTCAAAAGGCCCGGTAAGCGCCAGAAAGTCAGCCTCAACCGGCGTCCAGACATCATCGCACAACAGCGTTACACGCAAGCGCCGAGGATGACGCGGATTCCGTCCGTATCCGCGAAGCGTCAACCCGGAAATAGTTATCGGCTCTGGAAAAGACAACGCAATCCACATTCCTTGCGCTTGCGGGTGTTGGCTGTTCCAAGAGGTAAAGCGATTGCCATCCGTCAACATCCAGGCGGCCGCCGTATTATGGCTGGAACTTGCCGTTACATTCGAAAACACAATTTCAGCGGCAGCAGCCGGCGGCGCCACGGTAAAATCGGAATAGATTGTATAATAACCGGCATGCTGCCGGCGACAATCCACGCGCATTTCCAGTAAATGCGCCTCAAAGCGATCCGATGGAAACGTATGACGCGGCGCCAGGACATACGCGACATTGACAGCCTGATCAACCTTATCCCGGTAAGGCAGCTCCCAGCCCGGAAAGCGCTCATTATAGGGCTGACTGCACACAATTTTGCCGCCGCTTTCATAATTGAGACGATAAGCCGACCAGTACGAAGCATAGCAATATTTGATTTTGTTTGCGGACAATACATCAAAAACCGGCTTTAGATCAAAAATATTGGCATGTTTTTCCGCAAAATCAGGACGCGCCCACTCGCGCATGAGCAGCGCGGAAGCCATGGCATTGTATCCGGCAAACGCAACGGCTAAAATCAAAAGCGCGCAACGCAATGGTTTGGAAACCGAGGCGCAAAGCCAGCCAAAAACAAACGGCAAACACCAGGCGGCCGGCAAAAGATAACGATAGGTGTGCGAATGGGAACGCCCGCTTGCCGCAAAGGCAAAAGCGCAAAGCCATGTCGTGCCGATGCAGATATCCACCGGATGCAAGACAAGCCATTTGCGACGCCGCACATCCAAGACAACTGCGCCAATACGCCATAATGTCGCCACCATCAAAATCGCCGCCCAGCTCCAGATAAAAAGTTCACGCAAAACCGGCGGCGCAGACAAAGTTTCGCGCGTATCCGGAAAATAACACGGAGTAATGCCCATCACCCCGGCAAAAACATTCCGGAAAACCGGCGAGATCAATTTCTGGAGCGCCTGCCGCCATGGCAACGTTGCGCTGACCGGCGCATA
>CAZMFH010000209.1:0-4506 GCA_964565485.1 uncultured Verrucomicrobiota bacterium
ACGCCGTTTTTGCACGGCTTGCCGCGCAAATCACGGCTTGCGCCTGTGGCGCAAGTGAATTATCCGCATTGGCGCGCATAATTCAGGCTAAAACGTCGCCAGCCAGCCGCCATCCACATATATAATCTGGCCGGTAATAAATGAAGCCGCATCGGAAGCCAGAAATACCGCCGCGCCGGCCAAATCGTCCGGCAGCCCCCAGCGCGCCAATGGTGTGCGGTGTTTGACCCATTCATCAAAATCATGATCAGTATAAAGCGCGCGGTTCATTTCCGTCTTGATATAGCCGGGGCCGATGCCGTTGACGCGAATGCCAAAACCAGCCCAATCCACGGCAAGCGCCTTGATCAGTTGCCGAACAGCCCCTTTGGAAGCAGTATAGGGCGCAGTGCCGGGACGCGACGCCTCGCTCATCAGCGAAGCTGTAAAAATCACCGCGCCACCCTGCCCGCTGGCGATACGCTCACGCGCAAAACATTGCGCCAGCAAATAGGGCGCGGTTACATTGATGCGCAAGACACGTTCAAAATCAGACAACGAAATTTCATCTGCGCGCCCGCGCTGTTGAATGCCGGCATTATTAACCAACAGATTCAGTCCCCCCATTGCTTGCGCAATTGAGCAATAGATGTCGGGCAGAGCATCGAGTTTTTCCAAATCCATCTCAAAAGCGCGGCAAGCGCTGTTGATCATGCGCAAACCGCCCAAAGCCTCCGCGTTTTTGACGGCATCGCGTCCGCAAATGGCCACGGCCGCGCCGGCGCGCGCAAGGCCCCGGGCAATTCCCAGCCCGATGCCAGTATTGCCGCCGGTAACCAAAGCGGCGCTGCCGTTTAAGAGATTTTGACCCATTTGAATTCGGGCGCTTATTTGCAGGCGGCGCGATAATATTCCAACGCCTCGGCGGGCGGCATTTTTTCATGCACAATTTTGCGCATGGTTTTGATCATGGCGGTCGGAAACGCACTCTGGAAAATGTTGCGCCCCATATCCACGCCGGCTGCGCCTTCACAAACAGCATTATAAGCCATTGTCATCGCCTCGAATTCCGGCAATTTTTTTCCGCCGGCCATGACAATCGGCACCGGACAAGACGCCGTTATGGTCTCGAATTCCTCGGGCACATAATATGTTTTGACAATATGCGCGCCAAGCTCGGCGCAAATCCGGCAGGCCAGCCGAAAATATTTGGCATCGCGCACCATGTCTTTGCCGACTGCGGTTACCGCCATAACCGGAATACCGTAACGCAGCCCAAGATCAACCAGGCGCGTCATATTATGAACGGAACGCGTCTCAAATTCCCCGCCGATAAAAACCTGGATTCCCAAAGCCGCCACATTCATACGGATAGCGTCCTCAATATCAACCGCCAATTCCTCGTCGGAAAGTTCCTTGAGAATACTCGGGCCACCGCTGGCGCGCATGACAATCGGCCTCTGACAATCCGCCGGAATCGTGCTACGCAGGATGCCGCGTGTCAGCATCAGGGCATCGCAATGAGGAATGAGCGGCACAATATTCAAATCCACACGCTCCAAACCGGTGGTTGGCCCTTGGAAATAGCCGTGATCTATGGCCAGCATGACCGTGCGCGCGGATTTTGGCGAAAAAATACGCGCCAAGCGGTTCCTCATGCCCCAGTCGAGCGCGGCGGAACCCTTTAAAAAGCAACCCGCGTTTTTGGCGGGAACATTTGCATAAAATTTTTTACCTTCCCTGAGGGCTTCCTGATCCGGCATCACTGGATTCCTTTCGTTGAGAGGTTCACTCGCCTTTTTCGACCATTCGTGTGCGATGCTGAACGGCATCCAGGCCAAGAATCTCCTTGATCTGCCGCCGATTGAAAAACCTGGGCTTGCCGACCACACATGCCGCCACAAGTGATTTCGCCGCATCTTCCACAACCACCACACGGTAAAAAGCCTGGCGCATGGTTACACCCATTGCCAACACGCCATGATTGACCATGAAGATCGTGTCGCACGAACACGCCTTCTTGCCGATCGCATCAGCCAGACGCTTGGTCGTGGGCGTCACATAGGGCACCGTCCCGGTGCGCCCCAGATCGTTGACAAATTCGGCGAACATCGGACGCATTTGCACGCCGGCAGTGATCACACCGGAAGCCCATGGCGAATGCGTATGAAAGACACAAGCAACATCCGCCCGCGCGCGATAAACAGCCAGATGCATATTGACCTCGGAAGTCGGCTTGCGCTTGCCGCGCACCTGCCGACCCGTCGCCAGCTCCATGCCGCACAAATCGTCCGGCAGCATTTCATCAAGCGCCAAGCCGCTCGGTTTCATCCAGACCAGCGCGCCTTCCCGCGCGCTGATATTTCCTCCGGCGCCCGCTACCAGACGCGCCTGAACAATTTTCAGACCGTAACTCACAAGCTCGGATCGCACACTTTTGGTTTTCATCATCCTCCCGGAATGCGCACAGACAAATCAGTGCGGTTTTATTCCGCGAAACAATTTGACATCACACATCTTTCATTTATTATGGTTTGTGATCGGAACAATAATAACCTTTGTTTATCGGACGTCAAGCAATCATCCGAACAATGCAAGGAAACCATGCAATCAAAACTTTTTTACGGAACGGCAATCCTGATGACAACCATAATCTGCTCCCTGACCAATCCCGACGGCGCGAAGGCAAATGGAATCACAATTACAGAGCAGACAATCGAAGGCGAGCAGGCGGTGGTCATGGAAAACCAATTTTACAAAACGATCCTGCTGCCACGGCGCGCAATGCTGCCGTTGACTTTTCTCTACAAACCAACCGGCAAGGAACTCTTTGCGCGCCGCGCCGACCTGCCAACCGGCATCAAACGCGAGGACGGCATGATCCTCTGCCTGCCCTGGGTTGGCGATTCCCTCAAAAAAGGACCATCCAAGGGGCTTTTGCGCACCGCGCAATGGACAGTGCAGACGCAACAGGAACAAAACCGCGCCTTGCTTGAAGGCTGGACCGAAATCGCCTATAATGACCCCGTCAGCAGCCAGCCAACCGCTCTGCGTTTTGAAATAACCGTCACCGGAACAGATTTCAGCCCGGCTCTCGCCAGCGCATACAGAATCATCAATACAGGCTCAACGGAGGCACGTTTTATTTTCGCCGCGCACCCGCGCATGACCGCCGGCGGAGATTATCAGGATGGAGACTATGTTTTTATTCCCGGCGACAAATGCTGGATCGGCGATTTTAAATGGACCGCCTTGGCGGAACAAAACATCCAGCCCAACAGTTGGGTCAAATGGCCGATGGACGATCTCATCCGTTTTACGCCCAAAACCGGCGAACAGGCCCAAGGCGAATTTGCCTATGCTTTTGTGCCGGCTTCCTGGGCGGCCATCGGCAATAATCATTCAAAAGAATTTATTGTCTTTCATGCCGGCAAGATTAAAATCGGAACCGAAACGCAAGCGACGCCGTATTTCTGTCTGCTCCATCGCGACAAGGATTATCTGCTTGAAACCAGCCTGTCACGCGCGCTTGGCACAGCCAACTGGTCCGAACCATGGTCGGCCATCAATCTGCCCGCCGGCCAGGAAGCAGCCTTTAGCCTGACTTTTATCCCAGGCACAGGACTGGATGAAAAAGACTTTCGCAATGTTATGGAAGCGACGCCGGAACACCTGATGATCAAAACAGCGCCGGACACTGAACCCCACCGCCATGCTTTCCAAGCAGAACCAAAAAGATAGCATACGGCAATATGAATACCGACACGATTACACCTCGCCGCGCGACATGGTCTCCGGATAAGCCTTCCGCGCCGGTTACCGCTTTTTTGGAACGCCCCGCCTTTGACGCACAGGCCGAAGAACTGGCCCGCAAAATTTTGGAGGAAATCCGCAAAGGCGGCGACGCAGCTGTGGCGCTTTACATCAAACGCTTTGACGGCGCCGCATTGAAACCGGAGCAATTCGCCGTCGCCCGCGCCGAACTGAACGCAGCTCGAGTCAATGTTGATGCAGCCTTCATGACGGCCGCAAGAGAGGCCTATGAACGCATCGCCAATTTCGCGCGCGCCGGAATGAAGCAGGATTGGAGCATGTCCTCACCCAAAGGCGGTATGCTGGGCGAACAGTTCATGCCTTTCGATCGTGTGGGCATTTATATTCCGGGCGGCCAGGCGCCGCTGGTTTCAACCGCGCTCATGACCATCACGCTGGCCAAGACAGCCGGCGTTGCCGAAATTGTCGCCTGCTCTCCGGCCGGAACCAACAACCAGCTTAATCCAGCCCTGCTTTATGCCATGGAACTTGCCGGCGCCACGGAAATTTACAAAATCGGCGGAATCCAGGCCATCGGAGCGATGGCCTACGGCACAGAAACCATCCGTAAGGTTGACAAAATCGCCGGACCGGGCGGAACTTTCGTAACCGCCGCCAAACGCTGTGTGTATGGCGATGTCGCCCTTGATCTGGTGGCCGGACCAAGCGAAATCGCCGTTTTGGCCGATGAAAGCGCGGCGCCGGAAATTGTGG
>CAZMFH010000210.1:0-4485 GCA_964565485.1 uncultured Verrucomicrobiota bacterium
GGCGGGAATTTTCCGAAATTTGAGGAAATACTGAAGCTGATTGACCGGCTTGCGGCTTGGAAATATAATGCTTTAGTCCTCGAATATGACGACCGGTTTTCATTTGACCGTTATCCGGTCTTAAATCATCCGGCGGCTTTGCGCAAGGATCAGATTCGAAATATGCTCGCATTTTCCACCGAACGGTTTTTCGACGTTATTCCTTCGCTTGATTCGCTCGGACATGCGCAGGCTTATCTCAAGCATGCGGAATTTCAGCATTTGGCGGAATTGCCCGGCAAAACGCATGAGCTTTGCGCAAGCAATCCAGAGACTTTGCGTTTTATCAAAGAACTTTGGACGGAAGTTCTGGATGTCCATCAGGGCGCGAAATTTGCCTCAATTACGGGCGACGAGGTTTTTCGATTGGGTGGGTTTTGTCCAAAATGCGCAAAATTTGCGCAAGCCGGCAAGCTTTCCGAGCTTTATACGAACTATTATTCCGATCTTGGCCGTTGGATCCTGGAACATGGCGCTCGTCCGGTCATGTGGGATGATATGATTCTGATGCATCCGGAAGAGATTGGGCGGTTGCCGAAGGAAACGGTATTTGCCAATTGGAATTATTCCGGGCATCCGACGGGCGCGCAAGGTTTGTCGCTTTTTGTGCGCGGTGCCGGGGAATTCCGGCCGGGCGAAGAAGCAAAAATTCCGGAACCGTATGCGCGGCTATTCCGCAAATATTTTAAGGCAACGGACGGCAAGACGCCGTTTGAGCCGTTCCCGTTCCTGCGCTTTTTCAAGGCGAACGGGTTTGATGCTCTGGCGGCGCCGATGGCCAATACGATGGAAGCCTGTGGTTTTCTTGGGCGGGTTTCCAATAATCGTTTCTTTTGTATATCCGCTTGCAAGGCGGGTTCGCTGGGCTTGTTGAATACGACTTGGGAAAGTTATTTGCCCACCCAGAATTCCTTGCATGGTATTGCGGCTGGCGGCGCGTATTCCTGGAATGCGGGCGATGAGCCGGAATCTTTGTTCATGGAACGGTTCGCGCGCATGATGATCGGACGTGCAAGCGGTTTGCCGAAGGCTGCCGCCGTTATGGATCGCTTGTTTGTTGACGCGCGCGGATTTGATACCGCCGTGCGCGTTGATGATCTTGCGGTGATTGATGAAACTGCGCGAGACCTCCGGGCTGATGCGAAAACTGCGCCGGATGAGATGGGGACGATCTATGCGGAACTTTCGGCGTTACGTATGGATAAATCCTTGCGCCTGGTGACGTTGCAGGAGCTTGCGGTTTTGCTTGCGCGAATCCAGGTCGGTGGTGGTGACGATCAGCCATTGGATATTTCATCTTATTTGAATTGGAATGGGGTCATGCCGAAGCGATCCGGTATTTTTGATCCTGCTCCGGGACGACAGATTATTCATGGCATTCCATTTGAGATTGCCGATCCCTCCGACCATGACGGACGTTGCGGAATATGCGTTGGCGGACAAAAATCATTGGTTGGCGCGGATTATGGGCAAGCGATCAAAATGCCGCTTGCCCGGAAATGCGATGCGCTCTTTTTTCTGGTAGCGGGCGCGTGGGGCGCCGTAGGCGCGCGCGACGGGCTTTTCCGGATGCGCTTTGCCGATGGCGCTCATGCTGATTTGCCGTTGGTTGTTGGCCGCAACCTTTGGGATTGGTCCGGGGGAATGCGCGCCGGCAGCAGGAATTTTCTGACTGACGGGTTGCTGGCTTGGGAAGGCGGCAAGGTCATGGATGGCGGGCATGGTTATCGTTTTGGCATGTATCTATGCTGGTGGATGAATCCCAGACCGGATTTTCTGATAGAGCAAGTGGAGATTTTGCCGCAGGATGAAGAAACCGGATTTGTGATGCTGTTCGGATTAACTGCGCGAATGGCGGGAACAACACGTCCGCCTGCCGACTTGATCTCGCTCCGGCAACGCGCCGCTGTTTTGCTGAAGCGTATGGAGCAAATGGAAAACGAAAACGGACAGATGCTTGAACGGCATCGTGAGCTATATGCGCGTTTGGAGGCGCCCGAAGATGTCGAGCGGCAGATGGAACGCCTGACTTCACTGGATCTGAAAGATGGGATTGAAGCTTTAAAAGATTTTTTTTAAATTTTATTTTTTAATGTGTTAATGTTTGATGTTTTAGGGTTTTAGGCAAGACCGGAGAAGAAAGTTAAAATTAGCAATTATCAATTTGCAATGCAAAAGTGAAGAGTTTTTACAGAAGCAATGACCGCAAAGGATTTTGTTTGGTCTTAATTTTGAATTTTAACTTGCTAATTGATCATTTTAACTTTTCTTCTCATTCTTAAAATTGGGGTTGCGGGCAGACGCTCGCGTTGGGAGCGGATATGATTAAAGCTGGTTTTGCTGAAACGGATATAACGCCTCTGCCGGGAATGTCCTGCTGCAGTTTTGCGCAACCCAAATTGGAGTTGATCAAAACCAAATGTTCCGTGACGGCCGCCGTTTTTTCGGATGGGCAGAAAACTGTGGCTGTTGCGGGGGTTGATGTGCCCGCCTTAAACCGTTCCGTTTATAATTCGGCGTTAGCGGCGCTCGCGAAGCGATGCCGGGTGGATATGCTGCTTTGCGCGGCCTCGCATACGCATGAAGGCGGACCAAGCATCAATTTTCGCCCGGGTAATGAGGAATTATTTCAGAAAATAGAAGACTTGAGTCCGGAAGTGCGTGCGCTGGGCATAGACGAAAATGTGCGTATGGCACCCGATGAGCAGATTGGCGATCCGGAGCTGAACCGTCAATATCCCACTATACTGGCCAATGCCATTGCGGATGCCGTCGCTGCTGCATGCAAGCGGATGACGCCTGTCCGTCTGATTCTGGGCAAGGCGCCGGTGGAGGATGTGGCATATAACCGGCGTATTCGCATGAAAGACGGGTTTGTTGTTACGCATCCCGGCTCGCTGAATCCTGATAGCGTTGATTATGCCGGACCGGTTGACAAGGAACTGACGGCGCTGGCGGCAGTGGATGATAACGGACGAATACAAGGTGTGGTTTTTAATTTTGCCTGCCATGGCACGGTTGATATGGGGAAAGAATTTTCAGCCGATTATCCCTATTATGCGCGTGAGACGATTCGCAAAATGCTGGGCGCGGATGTGGTGCCGGTGTTTCTAAACGGACCATGCGGCGATGTAACTCAAATTGACAACTTAAGTCCAAAACCATGGCGGTTGGGCGGGGATTGGGCGAAAATACTCGGACAACGTGTCGGGTTTGCCGCCGTGGATGCGATCAGCAACGGTAAACCGGAAGTTTTCGAGAAAATTGTCTTGCGCTCGGAAGAATTGGTTCTGACCTATCGTCAGCCTGGCCCACAGGAATATGCTGCCGCTTTAAAAAAAGCCAATGTTTTGCCGGACCCGAAAAATTTTTCCTATCCGCGCTGGTGGGCGATGGGCAAGATTATTTTGAAATGGCTTGGCAAGTATGAGCCGGATATCCGCGCTGAATTGAATGTTGCGCAATTGGGTAATCTGGTTCTTTGCGCATTGCCGGTGGAAACATTTTGCGAGACGGGCTTGAAAATTAAAGCGGCTTCATCTTTTCCATTCACGATGATTGCCGAATTGACCAATGACTGGCTGGGCTATATGCCGACAGCCGATGTGTTTGGTCCGCAAGGCGGCGGCTATGAGGGCGAGTTCAAGTCCGGCAGTTATCTGGAGGAGACGGCTGAAGAAAAAGTGCGCACGAAGTTGTTGCAAATGTTGTCCGATTTGAAGCCGGAAAAGGAAATTGTTGAGGAAAAAGCCGTGCCAACCAAAGCCGGCGGCGGTTGGTGGAAATGGCATAATGAGAAATATGGTGATTTTGTGGATAAAACAGGGGAATGGGATGTTAAAACATGAGTGCGTCAAGGGGGTTGGTTGCAGGAGAATGCAAAAGTTAAGAAAGACTGCAAGAAAGTTAAAATTAGCAATTAGCAATGCAATGCTTCAAGTAGCCGCGCCGGTAACGGCGTGGATATTCGGGGAACGGAGAGCCACCGCCTCACGGCGGCGGCTACATGAAGAAGGATTTTATTGGCAAATATTTTCTGAGTGAAAAGATAAGAATGCACCACGGAGACACGGAGGCACGGAGAAGAGGAGTTTGTTTGAATTTAAACCGATCGGCTTCGCGATCGGCCTAAATTCAAGCAAAGGTATATTTGGGAGCAGAACGGAGGAGATGATGGTTGGGGAAACCTCTGTTTTTCAGATCTCGGTGTCTCCGTGCCTCCGTGGTGAATAATCTTATTCAGCGCTGGGTGGTTGCGCCGGTGACGGCGTGGGTTCTTTGGAAGCGAAAGGAAAGTTGAAATTAGCAATGCGAAAGTGAAGAATTCAGTCAGAAGCGTGGCAACCTTTGCTTGCAATATCTTGCATTTATTCTGAATTCTGACTTCTGACTTCTGAATCCTGAATTCTTTCAAAGCGTGAGTTTTGAAATTAACATGGCGATCTT
>CAZMFH010000211.1:0-4478 GCA_964565485.1 uncultured Verrucomicrobiota bacterium
GAATACGCTTTTCGCGCGCATATTGAATGGCCATAATTTTGCCCTGAATCCCGCGATCGCCAAATCCGCCCGGAACAAGAATTCCACGAACCCCCTCCAGCAAAGCTGCAGCGCCCTTTTGTTCGATATCCTCGGACTCGATCATGCGAATATTGACGCCGGCATTATTGGCAACCGCCGCATGCTGCAAAGCCTCATAAACGCTTTTATAGGCATCGCGCAAGCCGATATATTTGCCCACCAGCGCGATATCCACCGCGCCGCAGCGCGGCGCGATATGCGCGGCAAGCATTTTGCGCCAATCCGCCAAATCAAGCGGGTTGACATGCAATTGCAGCATTTCCAGCAAATAAACATCCAGCGTCTGGCGCGCCAGATCAAGCGGCACCTCATAAATGGAATGCTCAACATCCTTTTCCTCGATGACAAGCTCCCTTTCAATATTGCAGAACAAAGCCAGTTTTTCCTTATGCTCGCGCGTCAAGTCCTTTTCGCAACGACAAATCAAAATATCCGGAATAATGCCGATGGTGCGCAAAATGCCCGCCGACTGCTGGGATGGTTTGGTCTTCATTTCGCCCGAAGCGCTCAAATACGGCACAAGTGTAAGATGAATAAAAACCCCGTTCTGCCGCCCGATTTCCTGGCGATATTGCCGGATAGCCTCCAAAAAAGGCAGTGATTCGATATCGCCGGCCGTACCGCCTATTTCCGTTATGGCGATATCAACATCCGGCGCATCCAGAGCGCGAATGGCCGCTTTGATCTCGTCGGTAACATGGGGAATAACCTGAACCGTCTGACCAAGATATCCGCCTTCGCGTTCCCGTGAAATAACCGCATTATAAATCCGCCCGGTAGTGTAGTTGCTCGCGCGCGAACACTGCACACCGGCAATGCGTTCATAATGCCCAAGATCCAAATCGGTTTCGGCGCCATCGGCGGTAACATAAACCTCGCCATGCTGAAAGGGCGACATGGTCCCCGGATCAACATTGAGATACGGATCCATTTTCTGCATTTGCACACGATATCCGCGCCGCGCGAGCAAAAGCCCGATGGAAGCCGCCGTAATGCCCTTCCCGAGGGAAGACACCACGCCGCCGGTAATAAAAATATGCTTGGTACAATTTGCCCGCGTCATATCGCCCTCCCAAAACAAGCCGCCATGCGCATTAATTTGGAAAAAACAACTATAGAAAAAGACGCGCAACAAACAAGCAAAAACAACAAACAACTGCGACATCAATCCTGCTTGCGCGAAAGCGGCGGTTTGGCGTATATTGCGGCGCATGGACAGGATATTGGCCAACTTTTCTGATTATGCGGCAATTACCGTTTTTGCCGTAACCTATTTCGGGGTGGCCATTGGCGGCATACCCGGGCTGGCGCTGGATCGCACCGGCATCGCGCTTTTGGGCGCCATCGCCATGGTTGCAACCAGCGCGCTTTCCATGCCGGAAGCATTGCATGCCATTGACGCCTCAACAGTACTTTTGCTTTATGCTTTGATGGTGGTATCAGCCCAATTCCGCGTCGGCGGATTCTACACCTGGACTGCGCTGAAACTGGGCCGATTTATTGATCGGGAACGCTTGTTTCTGCTGATTGTTATGCTGGTAACAGCCATTCTTTCGGCGCTGCTGGTCAATGATGTTGTCTGCCTGGCTTTCACCCCCGTCCTGGCAATGTCGCTTTTGCGTTCAGGATTAAACCCAATCCCCTATCTGATCGGCATGGCGGCAGCCAGCAACATCGGTTCCGCCGCCACGATCATCGGCAATCCGCAAAACATGCTGATCGGCCAAATGGGACGTCTGGATTTTGGCGCATTCCTGGGCTGGTGCCTGGCGCCATCCCTGGTTTCGTTAATCGGCGCTTACAGCATTATTCTGCTGATCTATCGAAAACGCCTGCGTCAGGCACATCTGCCGCAACCGGTTGCAGCGGCGGATTGGCCAAGTTTCAATCGGCGGCAAAGTATCAAGGGGCTCCTGGCAACCGCAATTTTGATTGCGCTCTTTTTCACGCACATACCGCGCGAACTGACGGCGCTGGCTATTGCCGGTCTTTTATTGTGCAGCCGGCAAATGCGCACACTCGACATGCTCAAACACGTCAACTGGCATGTTATTACGCTTTTCTGCGGATTGTTTGTTGTCATCGGCGGCTTTGTTGCCACCGGCGCGCCGGGCATGCTGGTCGAGGCTATGGAAAAAGCCGGCCTGCAAATTAGCAATCTCTATTTCCTGGCCGGCTTTTCGGCCTTGCTCAGCAATATTGTCAGTAATGTTCCGGCCGTCATGCTGCTGACCAAATTCATTTCCGCCGCGCATCCCGTGCCATGGTATGTCCTGGCGCTGGCCAGTTCTTATGCCGGAAACCTGCTCACCGTCGGCAGCATTGCCAACCTGATCACCATCGAACAGGCGCGCCAGCACGGGATCATCATCGGCTTTAAAGAACATGCCCGCGCCGGAGTTCCGATAACATTGCTGTCACTGGGCATAATGGCCTTGTGGATCTTCCTGCAAGCCTGAAAGATTATCCAACGCCTGGCGCAACCAGATCCGGCCGGGATCAAGCGCCAAGGCGTCCCGCAGCAAGGAACCCAGCGCCGTCCGCGCGGAAGCATCCAAATCCTGCCGTGCAGCCAGACGCGCCAAAAGCGCATGCAGCAAAAATGCGTCTTTGGGATGTGCCGCCAAGGCATTATGATAGTGGCGGATAGCAGCTTCATATTGACCGGCATGGATGTGGCATAAAACAATATTATAACGCGTCGGCAAGGTGTCTTGAAGACTTAAGGCCACAAGAAACTGCGGCAGCGCCTCGACAAACCGTCCCAAATCCATCAAAAGCACGCCATAATTGTTGCGTATTTCAGCATTAAACGGCTCAATTGCCAATGCCCGGCGATAATATAAAACCGATTCATCCAGACGGCCTGTGCGCGCACACAAATCACCCAAACGAAAATATGCGCCGGCAAATCCCGGATCGAGCGCAAGCACCCGCTCAAAACACGGCGCGGCTTCCGAGAAAGCCTGGCGCTCCGTCAACAACACCCCGAGATTGTAATGCGCCTTGAGATAGTCCGGATTGAGCCGGACAGCCGCGCGGAACTGTGCTTCCGCCTCTGCGGAACATCCTTGCTCGTGCAGAATATTGCCGTAATTATTATGGATCAAATCGCTTCCACCGGTCACACACAAAGCATGTTCAAACAAAACATTGCTGTTGCGCCATGTCAGCACCTGCCGGCGCGCAACAAGCGCCAGGGTCACAAGCGCCGCCAGCGCCAATCCGGCAAGCAATAGAACATATTGCCGCTGCGTTTTCCGCTCTATCAACTGCGCCATGCCGCCCAGTCCCCAGGCCGTTGCGACATAAATCCCGATCAAGGGCAGATAGGCATAACGATCGGCCATGGCCTGCCTCCCAACCTGCACCAACCCAATAACCGGCAAAAGCGCCGTCAGATACCAGAGCCAGCCGACAATCAGATAAGGGCGCGCCTTTCTCAACCATGCCGCCGCCAATGTCAGTAAAACCAAAATGCCGCCAGTCAAACCGATTGGTTCCCCCATAACATCGGGCGGATAAGGATAATAACAGCACAAATCAAGCGGCAGCACAAAACGCCGCAAATACCGGCCATAAGACCAAACCGCATTTGCCAGACGCACCGCAAACGGAAAATGATCGAGCGACTTCACTGCGCCGCTTTGCCGCTGCACATAAAATGTAATCAAACAGAACAAGACCGCCAAAACAATAAAAGGTATTTTCTCCCCAAAGAGCGCCAGCGCCCGGCGCCGCGCCGCGCCGGCAAAGACCTGTTCAGCCTGTAAACGCCGCAAAGGCCAATAATCCAGGAACAACATCAGAAACGGCAGACTAACCAACATCGGCTTGGCCATTAATCCCAAAAGATATGCGCCCAGCGCCAGGCCGTACGTCCAGGCGCGGCGACAGCGCGCGCAAGGCTGCGCCGCATAGGCAACATAGGCATGCAAGGTTAATAATCCAAAAAACATGCTGAGCATATCCTTACGGGCGGAAATCCAGACCACAGACTCCACATGCAAAGGATGGACGGCAAAGAGCGCCGCCGCCAACGCGCTGCGCCAGCAGGCTCCGCTGGCTCGGCACAGCAGGCGAAACAATAGAACCACATTAAAGACATGCAACAGCAAACTTGTCCGATGATATCCGCCGGGACGCATCCCATAAAATTGATTGTCCAACAACAACGAAAGTCCGGTCAAGGGATGCCAGTTGCCGACATGAACGGAAGTAAAAACCCAGCGTATGCCCGACCAGGCCAGACCGTTCTGCATGGCCGTGTTAGCGGTGAGATATTCCGGATCATCAAGGCAAACGAATTGATAATGCAAAGCCGGCATAAATACAATCCAGGCCGCCAAGGCCAGCAACAAGGCCAACAACCATTCGCCCCGCGCAGAAAGCCGGCA